>CBDUWU010000135.1:0-9076 GCA_965371015.1 uncultured bacterium
TACCATCCGCCGTGGAGTATACCATCCGCCGTGGAGTATACCATCCGCCGTGGAGTACTGCCCGCTATGGGAGCAATAGCCATCGGATTTGCCGTCGCGGGAAGCTCGCCTGACTGGCAAGTTTCTTACCGCCATAATGGCGGCAAAAAGACTTTACTACTTTTGATGACCGGTGACGGGCGAACCAGGAGAGCTGCAGGCGCCGTTCAGGAGCTCGTGGGCGTGTCAGGGGAGGCTGTCGTGGCAGGAGAGGTGCTGGAAGTTGTGGAAGTGATGGCGGTGAGGACGACGAGGAAACCTTTGATGTCTGTGGCGGCGACGCGGGCGGCGATATCCGCTTCGAGCTGCTCCAGGACGTCGCGTATGCGGGTAGCGTGGACGCGGCCTTCGTGTGTGAGCTCGACGAGGAGCGCGCGGCGGTCGCGCGGAGAGGGCACGCGCCGCACCCAGGAGCGGGCCTCGAGGCGGTCCAGGAGGCTGGTCATCGTCGATCGCTTGACGCCGAGGACGCGGTGCAGCTCGGTCATGGGTGCGGGGGTGTAGCTGGCCAGATAGGAGAGCAGGTGCCCGTCAGTCGTCGTCACCTCGAGCCCCGCGGTCTGCTGTTCGAGATATCCCGCGATCTGCCTCGCCGTCTTCTGAACGGGTGATAGAAATCGGACTGCCACGGGTCTCTCCTGTCATGATTCGAGGAATAATACGATATCGTATAATACGAAAACGTACTATATAGTCACGAAATTGACAAGGAATAATGCTTGTTGGTAATAAAGAAGTCAGATCGGGTCTCAACCCGTCGAGCGGGCTCGTTTGCTCTCTTTGGCGAGGTGGGATTGCGGGATTTTGAGGCCGATCATGTCCCAGGGGAGTACTTCACCCTGTTGTCTGGCTCGCAGCGCGTACCAATCCGGGTCCAGACCCACGTCGGCCAGGACCTCTTTCCAGCGGGGCAGGTTGAAGCACTCGTTCCACGAGTCCATCCGGAGACCCGCCTCGCGACCTTTCAGGAGCGCGTCCGCGAGACGGCGGTCGCCGCGTGAGAACACCGCTTCCAGATAACTGGTGTCCACGTCGTGGAACTTCAGCTTGATCGCCTTCGACGGCCGCAGTGAACGGATGTAAGCCTGTTTGGCGAGCAGTTCGTCCCGGGGATTCATCGCGTCCCACTGAAACGGAGTGTGGGGCTTGGGAATGAGAGAGGAGATCGACGCGTTGATCCGGGCCCTGCCGCCCGTGACCTCCGGCAGCGCCGCTCGAAGCTGACTCGTCTGCTCGCACAGATCGACGATTCCCCGCAGGTCCTCGTCGCGCTCCGTCGGCACCCCTATGAGGAAATAGAACTTGATCAGGCGATATCCGGCCTCGAAGGCGGCACGGCAGCCGGCGAAGAGGTCCTCGTTACGGATCGGCTTGCGAATCACCGCGCGGAGTCGGTCGGTCGCCACTTCCGGCGCCATCGTGAGCCCGGCCTTGCGGACGGTGCTGGTCAGGCCCGGTAGACGCTTGAGCTCGGGGCCCACGCGCAGCGACGGCAGCGAGACATTGACCCGCCTCGAATCGAATCGGCCGACGAGCGCTTCCAGCAGTTCGAGTATCCCCGGGTAATCGGCCGTCGACAGGCTGGTCAGGCTGATTTCCTCGTAGCCCGTCTCCCGGTACACCGCGTCGGCCAGCTCGAGCACCTTCTCGATCGACCGCATCTTCAGCGGCCGGTAGTGCTGGACCGCCTGGCAGAAACGGCATTGGTTGGGACAGCCCCGCATGATCTCCACGTTGATCCGATCGTGGATGACCTCCACGTTGGGCACGACCGGGCGAACGGGGAACGGCGCATCCTCCATGTTGAACACGGTCGTTTTGGAAACCAGAGACGGCGCCGGCGCCGAGACGTCGATAGCGGCGATCGTGCCGTCGGGGTGGTAGGAGATTTCGTACATCGAAGGCACGTACACGCCCGGTAGTCGCGAAAGGTCGCGGTGGAGATCGCCGCGCGGGCGCGTTGTGTCGCGCCGCCAGTCGCGTATCGTATCCACGATGGGGAACAGGACGTCCTCGGCGTCGCCGACGAGGACGGCGTCGAAAAACGGAACGACCGGCTCCATCGCCATGGAGATCGATCCCCCGCCAAGTATGACCGGATCGCCGGGCGAACGCTGCGACGTGAGCCGCGGAATGCCGCCGAGTTCGAGCATGTTGAGAAAATTGGTGAACGAGAGTTCGTACTGCATCGAAAATCCGACCACGTCGAACTCCGAAAGCGGGGTGAAAGTCTCCAGCGAACAGAGCGGCAGGCCGCGGGCGCGCAGCTCGTCCTCCATGTCGGTCCAGGGGGCAAATACCCGTTCGGCGACGATGTCGTCGCGCCCGTTGAGCATGTGGTAGAGGATCTTCAACCCCAGATGCGACATGCCGACGCCGTACGTGTCGGGGAAGGCGAGGGCGACTTTCAGATCCACGGACGCGTGATCCTTGACGATGGCGTTGCGCTCGCCGCCGGCGTACTGGCCCGGCTTCTGAACGCGCGGCAGAACCTGGTCATACAGGATGCTTTTGTAGTTTGTTGTCATGGTGTTTGTCCGCCTCATTTCCATAGTGGAAGATACACCATAATATTTTCCGCCCCGAATGTCACGCCGGTCGTGTATGTTTTAAAAATGCCCGAACTACCCGAAGTCGAAACCGTGGCGAGGGGGTTGTCCGGCCCGCTGTCCGGCCGATCCATTGACGCCGCCCGTGTTTACCGCCGGGACCTCTACCGGGCGGGCAGCTTGCCTCTGAGACGTCTTGACGGGGCAGAGATAGTCACCGTCGAGCGCTTCGGCAAAGCCATCCTGTTCCGCACCGTTCCGCCGGCGCCGGTTCTGGTGGTCCACCTCGGGATGACGGGGAATCTGTTGATCGAGCGGGGGCCCCGGATGTCGCGGAAGCACCGCCACGCCGTACTCGGATTCGATAACGGGCTCCGGGTGGAATACATCGACGCCCGTCGATTCGGGTACCTCTGGGCCGGTCCGTACGAAGGCCTGGGACACAGGCTCAACATCGGGCCCGACCCGTTCGAGTTGACCGGCGCGGGGCTGAAGCGACGGCTCGACGGGCGGCGGGCACCGGTCAAGTCGCTGTTGCTGAACCAGGCGCTGGTGGCCGGCCTGGGAAACATCTACACAGACGAGATTCTTTTCGAAGCCCGGGTACACCCGCTCACGGCTGGTTCCGTCGCCGCCAGCGATGCCGCCGGAATCCTCCGTCACGCGCGGGTCGTATTACGCCGGGCTATCGATGCCGGTGGCACTACCATTCGTGATTATCGAAAGAGCGACGGGATGAGCGGTGAATTCCAGCGCGAGTTGGCGGTGTACGCCCGCACGGGAGAGCCGTGTCCGCGTTGCGGAACTGCGGTGGAACGAATCGTCATCAGCGCCCGTAGTTCGCACTTCTGCCCCCGCTGTCAGACGTATCGTCGATAGAGGGTCAACGCCGTACGGGGTAGACCATCTTGGGGTCGGCTGCGTCGCGCAGCCCTTCACCGAGCAGGTTGTACGACGTCACCGTTACGAAGATCGCCAGCCCTGGAAAAGTCGCCAGCCACCACGCCATCTCGATGTACTGTCGCCCCACGGAGAGGATCTCCCCCCAGCTCGGCGTCGGTGGCTGGACCCCGAGGCCAAGGAAGGACAGCGCCGCTTCGATGAGGATCGCGTTGGCTACGCCGAATGTCGCCGCCACCAATACGGGCGCAAGCGAATTGGGGAGTATGTGGCGGAAGATGATTTTTCTGTCGCTCGCTCCGAGTGCCCGCGCCGCCTCCGTAAATTCCTGCTCCTTGATCCGGATGAACTCGCCGCGCGTGTAGCGCGCGATGGACGTCCACCGTGTCAGTCCGATGACGATCATGATGTTGTAAATCGAAGGCGGAAGGAAAACAATGACGGCCAGGATGAGAAAGAGAAAGGGAAAGCAGATCACGACCTCGATGAGGCGTGACAACAACACGTCAGCGACACCACCGTAGAATCCGGCGAGGGCGCCGACCAGCACCCCGATCAAGAGCGAGATGGCTACCGCCACCAGGCCCACTTTGAGCGAAATGCCGGCGCCGTGGAGCATGCGGGCGAAAACGTCACGGCCCAGGTTGTCGGTGCCCATCCAATGGGCTCCACTCGGTGGAAGAAATGTCTCGTCGAGAGAAGTAGAAAGGGGCGAGTAGGGGATCACCGGCATCAGGAGCGCCGCGGATTGGTCGTGCTTGACCTCGTCGAAGTCGACGGGGAACAGTTCCGGGTAGTTCAAAACCCAGCGAAACGGTATCATCTCAGAAACGGCGGGGAAGTACAGCTTGTCGTTCCATCGCATGATGATGGGCTTGTTGTTGGAGATTAACGGGGCGAGATACGAGACGACGAACATGGCCGTCACGAGTACGAGGCCGGCCATCGCGAAGCGGTCCTTCCTGAAACGGGTCCAGACAATTCTCCAGAACCCGGGGCTGTGGTTGCCGCCTTTCTTCGAACCGAACATGCGTGCGCCTCTTCCTCCGGCCGCATATTCGGGGGAATGATTGTTTTTGGTGTGTTCGTCCATCGTCTTTCCGCCGCCTAGTTGTAAACCACTCTGGGGTCGGCCCACGCATACAACAGGTCGGCCAGCAAAGTGCTCAAAAGAACCATCAACGCGGTAACAAAACTCAAACCCATCACCGTCGGGTAATCGCGCGCCATCACGGATTCGTAGAACAGCGCGCCGATGCCAGGCCAGCTGAAAATTGTTTCCAGGATGATACTGCCGCTGATCAGGGTAGGAAGCAGCAGGCCGAGCATGGTCAGCACCGGGATCATCGTATTGCGGAACACGTGGGTGTAGACCACGTGTTCTTCGTCGAGCCCCTTGGCTCTCGCCGTGCGGACGAAGTCCTGCCGGATCACCTCGAGAGTCGAACCACGTACGAAACGCGACAAAAAGGCCAGAGAACCGTATGTGAGACAGAGCGTCGGCAGCACCATGTGGCGGGCCCGGTCGAGCCAGTACCCGATGAACCCGAGGTCACGCGCGTCGATGGATTCCATCCCGAAAAACGGCAGTATCTGGAGTTTGACCCCGAAAAGCATGATGAGGAGGAGGGCGACCCAGAAGTCGGGCAGCGAATAAAGCATGTACAGGATAGTGCCGTTGATCTTGTCGAAGGCCGTGTTCTGCCGCAATGCAGAGAACAACCCCAGGGGGATCGCGATCAGGAGGGCAATGAACAGCGATGCGATATTCAATGCCAGCGTAGCCGGCAGCCGCTCCATTATGAGTTGTGTCACCGGGCGCCGCGCGTGAAACGAGTCGCCGAAATCAAATGTGGCCAGACGTTTGAGCCAGGTCAGATAGCGAACGTGGAGCGGTTGGTCGAGTCCGTACAGCGACAGCATCTGGTCGTATGCCTCGCGGGAGAATCCCGCATTCATCGACCCGCCCTGCACGACTGTGACAGGGTCACCCGGCGCCAGGTTGATAATTAAAAACGTGACGATCGTGATGCCGATCAAGGTCGGTATTACGTATGCGAGTCGGCGCAGGGTGTAGTTCAGCATCGGTCTCGCCGCTTATTTCCGGGCGGACTTCCAATCGTCGTCTATGTACCAGTAAGTCGAGCCTGGATAATAGTCGTACGGACCGTTCGGCGAGATAACGACATTTTTTACTCGCTTGTGAATCGGCCACTTGTCCGGAACGGAATTGATAAACGTGTACGGCTGGTCGAAATGCATCATTCGATGCGCTTCGTGATAGATCTCTGCGCGCTTCTTCTGGTCGAACTCCGTCCTCCCCGCTTCCAGCAGGCTGTCCACGCGGGCGTTGCTGTAAAAGCCGTGGTTGAGTCCCTTGGGCGGCACCTGCGACGAGTGAAACGTGTCGTAGATGTCGGGGTCGAGGTCGAGGCGCCAGGCCAGCATGCACGCGTTGAAGTGCCCCTGGTCTACTCTCTCGAAAAAGGTCGCGCCTTCCAGCTGTCGGATCTTCATGGAAATGCCGGCCTTGCGCAATTGTTCCTGGAAGAGTTCGGCGAACTGTTTCGCGATCATGCTGCCCGAGTGTATGAGCATCTCGAACTCGAACTTGATTCCGTCCTTGTCCAGGATTCCGTCGTCATTGGAATCCACCCAGCCGGCCTCGCGAAGCAGCCGCTTTGCATCCAGCGGGTCGAACGGGTGGGGCTTGATCGACCGGTCGTAAGCCCACGAGTTGATATAAAACGGGCCGCTGATGAGTTTTGCGTAACCCGAGTAGATTTTTGCGTTTATGCTCTCGCGGTCGAACAGTTTCGTCATGGCCAGACGCACCCTCCGGTCCTTGAACCACTCGGTCCGGCAGTTCCAGCCAATATAATTGTATTTCGGGACGTAGAAGTGGTACTTGTTGAATTTTTCGAGGAAATCATCGTCGTTGGTCTGCCGCTCCCACTGGATCTGGATCACGCGCATTTCATCGAGCTCTCCCGCCTTGAGCGCGTTCAACGCCACCGCGTCATCCTCGATCACCCGGAAAATAACCCTGTCCAGATAGGGTGGCTTGCCGTGGTAGTTATCGTTCCTCAAGAGACTGATGTACTGGCCCATCCGCCACTCGTCGAACTTGAAAGGGCCGCTCCCTACCGGTTTGCGATTGGCCGGGTTTTTGTCGAAGTCCGGCACGTCGTAGATGTGCTTCGGGATCGGCGTGAGCTGGGTGAGCGCGAATACAGACGGCGCGTAGGGTTCTTTCCAGTGAAAAACAACCGTGCGGTCGTCGACGACTTCGAGACGATCCAGCTTGTTGAAGTATCCCGCCTTGTTCAAGGCGGCCACCTTGGGGTCCTGGATCTTGTCCATCGTGAACTTCACGTCGTGGGCGGTAATCGGCTTACCGTCGTGCCAGAAAATCCCGTCGCGCAACCGCAACGTAATCACCATGTGGTCCTGGCTCACGTCGAAGCTCTCGGCGAGAACGGGAACGTATTCGAGGTTTTCCCCGTAATAGACCAGCGGATCGTAAAGGAGCAGTGTGACGTAGTTCTCGTAAATGGTGGTGCCCATGACCCAGTTGAGGGTCTTGCACTCCGATTCGATTCGCCTGACCAGTGTCCCTCCCCGCCTCGGCCCGTCCGCGATAACATTCGTGCCCGCAGCGCTGTCGGTTTTCCCGCCGTCACCGCCGCCGCACGCCGTCGACAACGCCAGTACGATCGCCATGCCCAGAGCCGCACAGTTGTAGTTTCGAGGCCGGTCCATTCGTGTCCCTCCTGGTTTCTTGCTCCCCGACTCGTTTGGTTTGCTCGAATCGGGCCCAGTTTATCATTTATTCTGATCGGCCAATAACAAGTATTTGGGCTAATACCAGACGTCGGGTGCTGGGGAAAGAACTGGATAACTTATTTATAATATTGGCGTTACAGGGTGAGGGCGAAAGGCCTGTCCGTACGCGGTGGATGATTTCGGTTCACAGGCCGGGTCCAGTATGTTATACTCTACCAACGAGTTGTGAGGGGAGAGGTCTGATGTGTTTCCGGACAGTCGGGACGCGTGATGCTGTGTCCGAGTGAAGTAACCGCTCGAATGTTGCCACCAGCTTCGGAAACAAGTTCCCGATTCTCGAGCCTCGACATAGCCTCGGTGGAGGATCCAATGGAAAGCACGAAAGAGGGCATCGTGCTGAAAGTGATTCTGGGTTTAGCAATGGTTGGCGTCCTGCTCACCAGTCCGCGGGCGTACGCCCAGGTCGAACCCGACCTGCTCGTTTATCCGACTGCCCCGTCCATATTCCGTTTCAATCCGGTCGAATACGAATTACTCCTTCCCGGCAACCCGGACTTTGATCCGCTCTACCAGGTCGGTGGCGCGTCGTTGTGGGACAGGACCGCCAACCGTATTGCCTACGAGGTGCTCAAGGTACCGGCCCTGACGGGCTTAACTCCCTCGTTGAACGGACGGAACGAGTTCGTACTCATGACAAACGAATTCAGGGTTGTCGTCGACGGTTTCAGCGAGTTTCCCCGCTACCTGGGACAGGTATACATCCGCTTCGCCCCGGACCCTCCGCAGGCAACCGCGCTGATCGAAATCGCGGGGCAGATGATCGACGCTCTCATCCAGCCGATCGCGCCGATCAACGTCGAGGATGAGACGCCAGAAGGCTTTTATTCGAACTCGCGTTTGATTCACGTGCGCTGGTCCGGCGCCGTTGGAATTCGTATCACCGCCTACGGCGACAAGAACAACAACAGGGTCTTCGACGGCGGACTGCCACGGTGGAGCATTTACGTCGAAGACAATTCCGTTCCCGTCGAGCACACGACGTGGGGCGCGATCAAGGCGAGATTCGAGGATTGACGCCGTCCGCCACCCCCTTCGGCTTACTGCTTCCCGATAGTCTCTTCGTGTAATACAATCCAGATACGATGGCATGGCTCGACGAAAATACGGCCGGCAAGCGCGAGCCGCGACCTCTGGCGGGCGGCGACCTCATCGCCGCCGTGGCACACGTGCGCGCCCATGACCCTGTGATGTCCGCTTTGATCGACAGACACGGGCCGTGCAGGTTGTCGCCATCGACTCCGTATTTTCCAGTCGTGGTGGAAACCGTGATCTCGCAGCAGCTCAGCACGCGCGCCGCAAAAGCTATCTACGGCCGCCTCATCCAGCTCGTCGGCCGCAGGTTGCCGCGCCCCTGTGACATACTCGCCATCCCCGACCGGCGATTTCTCGAAATCGGGTTTTCGCGCTCCAAGACGCTATACGTAAAAAACGCGGCGAAGCTGTTCGGATCGCGACGACTCGGGCCCCGCACGTTTGCCCGTATGTCGGACACGGAAGTGACGGAGCTGTTGACGTCCGTCAAGGGTATCGGAGACTGGTCGGCGCACATGTTTCTGATTTTTGCTCTGGGACGTCTCGACGTGTTTCCCATTGGAGACCTCGGGATGCGAAACGCCATGGCAAGGGCGTACCGCCTGCGAAAGCCACCGGCTCCCGGCCGGCTCGAGCGAATCGGCGACCGATGGCGTCCTTACCGTACCGTGGGCACGTGGTACATGTGGGCGAGCTACGATAATGGGTGA
>CBDUWU010000136.1:0-9066 GCA_965371015.1 uncultured bacterium
CGACGAGCACCTGGATAGTTGCGATTCGTGCAGGAAGTACGCCGGATTACTCGAAGGAGACGACCAGTTGCTCGCCGGGTACGCCGGCACGGTGGAAGCCTCCGTTACACGCATCAACGAACGTGTGGCGCGTGCGCTCGAATCGGAACCGCAGCCGGTCAACGTCCTGCCGATACCATCCAGGAGGTCGACAATGACCAGACGGATTCTGAAAGTCGCCGCGGCCGCCGTGATCGCCACGGCCGCGCTCTCGGGTGTCGGTTATCTGACGGGAAAATTCGGGAGCAGCACCCCTGTTTTTGCGGACGTATTGGAGCATGTGCAAAAAGCTACAGTCGTGACGTACACGAAGACTTTTCACCTGGAGGAGCGCGAACCGTTTGTCTCACGCGTGTCCGCGACGGCCGATGGACGGCTCAGAACAGTTGGGGACAGCGGAAATGTCGAGATCACGGACTACAACAGTTGGGTTCATCTGTATATGCGCCCCGACAAGATGACAGCGACGGTAACTGTGGATATAAGGCGCGCGGATCGGAAAAGACCATTCAGTTATTTGAAGTGGATCAAGTCACTCCACCAGGACGCTGGCACCTTTGTCGGGCGCGATGAAATCGACGGCAAAGTTACGAATGTATTCGAGGTCAAGAAAGACGATTTTCTGAAATTCACGGTATGGACCGACAGAGAAACAGGTCTGCCCGTTCGTGTGGAAAGAATATCTCTGCCGAACCCCGACAAATCCATCCAGTCGCCGATGGTTGTCCTCAACGAGGGTGACTACGGTGGCGATCCGTCGAAGGCGAGCGCAGTGACGATCACAGGCGGCGGGATCCAGAAGAAAACGACGACCGTGATGGACGACTTTCGCTGGAACGTCGAGGTCGACGAGCGGCTCTTCAGCCTGGATCCGCCGCAAGGCTACGAAATCGAACGGCGGACGTTCGAAGTCGCCAGCGGCGGCGAGAGAGATCTTGCCGATGCGCTGGAGATGTGGGTTGAATTGTCGGGCGAGGGATACCCTGCTGATATAAATGACCTGGGTGACGAAGCCATTTTGACGCCCGTGTTGATTGCCAGGTTCGACGGTGACGATCGTCCCGGGGATGAACTGGCCGCGGCAAGAAAAGCGGCGAACGTCCTGATCGGCGGAATGTACTTCGCACAGGAGAAAAAAGTCGAAGGCTCCTGGGGATACGCGGGGGAGCGCGTCGAGCCGGGCGATGCCGAAGCGCCGCTTTGCTGGTGGAAGATCGAAGAAACCGACAAGTACCGGGTAGTGTTCGGTGACCTCCATATCGGCGAACTGGCACTCGAGGATCTGGAAAAGAGGTTGAAATGAACCGGAAGACCGGGGGGGGCAGGACGGTGGAAGGCATACGGAAACGCAGGCGCAATAACTGGATCTTGATGACGTCCGCCGTGGTGATGCTCGCCGTGACCATGGGGGCCGGCTATTATGTGGACAATTTCCAGGCAATGCCCGGTTCGGGATATACCTGGCTGGGATGGATGATGCTCGCGGCCGGGATCGTGTGCGGTATCCTGTTGCTGAAAATTCCAGACTCCCGTGCTGTCAAATATATGAGGAATATAGCGTTATCTATCGGTGGTTTTGCCACGGGGTTTTCGGCGGTTGCATGCGTGGTCGTCGAGCGCATGATGAGGTTCTGGTAGGCGGCCGGCGGATCGTTTCAGCGTTTGCGCATCAAACAAGAGCACCGGCGGCGGTATGGCGCCGGTGCTCGTTTTCTGTGGCCTGATAATCTAACATATTGTATAATTGTGATCTACATGGCACGGTCGCTGCACCCCTGAGCAGTAACGAGCATTATTACCCCCCGGGGGGCGCCAGATGAATCCCTCAGTGAAATCGACAGAGAAATCGACAGAATACGTTCGAAGGCTCGTGACCTGCGTTCTGGTGGTTGCGGTAGCGGCCTTGGCCGCGTGCTATCCGTCGCCCGATCTCGCCATCGAAGATTACGACACCGTCGTGACGGTGGTGACGGAAGGTGCCGATTTCAGCGGTTACAGCACTTATTTCATGCCGGACTCTGTGTTCCAGCGGGGGGACGAGGGAAGTGTCTCGCGGGATTTCGACGTCCTGATACTGGGCGATATCCACCGGAACATGCAGAGCCTGGGCTACGTTTACGAGGCCGACCCACTCGGCAACGGCGCCGACCTCCTCGTGGTGGCGAGCACCATTACCCAGGAAAACTGGGCGGCATACCTGGGGTGGCCGTTTTTTGGATTCGGCCTGGGCGGCGGGTTCCACTATCCGTCCGGAGGCATGCGCTATCTGTACACGACGGGGACGGTCGCGATCGATATGGCGGAGATCGCGAAACTCGACCCCGACGAAAACGAATACCCCGTCGAGTGGACGGCGTCGGTGAGCGGTCCGCTGCAATCATCGAAAGAAAACACGGCCGATCGCATTACCAACGGTATTGACCAGGCGTTTGCCCAGTCGCCCTATCTGAAGCCCGACTAGAACAAACGACACAACCACAATCAATGTGCTTACATAAAATCATCATTGTTCTCCTGCTGGTGGCCGTCGCGGCCGGAGCCGGAGCCGACCGGGCCCGGGCGGGAGTCGTGTGGTTCATGATGACGTGGGAACCGTCGATCGCCGTTGGTGAGACCGCCGATTTCATCGACAGTCCCGGCTACATCGGATTCGGCGTCGAGGGGCGCTCCTTCGAGACGGGCAACCTCGCCTGGACCGTGTCGGTCGCCTGGCACAACATGTACCAGACGACCGACGACCTCATCCACTTCGACAACGTCACCATTAGCGGAACCCAGGTTCGATACCTGGACTTCGTTCCCCTCCTGCTGGGCACCGACTATCATTTTCTCGATCGCGGCAGCCGGATCCGGCCCTTCGTGGGCGTTGCGGGCGGCGCCTACTGGGTCAACCAGAAGATGGACATCGGGACGGTCGAGGTCATTTTCGACAAGAGGTGGCATGTCGGCGTGGCCCCTGAAGTGGGAATCACGTTTCTGACGCCGGACCTGGAGTTCTACGGCTTCATCTCTTCGGACTTCAATTATATTTTCTCCCGCGGCGACTCGACAGATTATACGTACGTGACAGTCAAGCTCGGTTTCGTGTATCTTTTGTAGCTGTATGGGACGAACAACCGGAATTTTAATCCTCGCCATCCTGTTGACGATGTCGATCCTCGCGATCGATTCGTCGGCACAGGACTCTCACTACTGGACCCAGCAATACGGCACGCAGGGAGAACTGCTGCTCGGTACGGTCGTGGGCAGCATCATCGACCTCAGCGCCGTCTATTACAATCCCGGAGCCCTGGCGTTGCTGGAAAACCCGTCCCTCATTCTCGGCGCCCAGGCGTTCGAACTCCAGTCGATCACGGTCAAGGACGAGGACGGCAACCCCTCGCCGCTGCAATCCCGCCGTGTCGGCCCGGCGCCAACACTTTTTGCCGGCATTCTGCCGCCGAAATGGCTCGACGGACAGATCGGGTATTCGGTGTTCACGCGAAGCGACTTCGATTTTCGAATGCAGGCTGTGGTGTCCGGCGAACTCGGCGCCGATGTGCCCGACAGCCTCATCGTCTCGGGAGGGGAACTTATTGTCGAACAGGACATCTCCGGCATATGGGGTGGCCCGACCTGGTCGCGCGCCTGGGGGAAGATGGGATTCGGAGTTTCGGGGTTTGTTGCCTATCACGGCCAGCGCACGCGAACCCAGGCCATTTTTCAGGGGCTCAAGACGACGGACACGGGTGTGTCCGCGACGGTTCTCGACGGTATCGACTACTGGAATGTCCGACTGGTATTCAAGCTCGGGCTGGCGTGGGACCTGAGTCCGCTGACGCTCGGCCTCGCCGTAACCACGCCGGGTTTAGACCTCTTCGGCCAGGGGTCGTCGTTGGTCAATGTGTTCGTCAATGGTATCGATATCGACAACGACGGCATTCCCGATACCGAGTTGGTCGCCAACTACGTCAAGGATGCGCCGGCGCAGTACAAGTCCCCCGCTTCGATCGCCGCGGGCTTTTCGTACAGGTACAAAAATACGACATTCCATTTTACAGGTGAGTACTTCGGTAAGGTCGACCATTACGAGGTCATGGAGACCGTGTTCTTCGAGTCGCCGACGACGGGCGATACCTATGCCCACAAGATGATCCTCGGGCTGGACGACGTGTTCAACTGGGGGGTCGGTGTCGAGCAGCATATCCGGTCCTGGCTGAAGGCGTACGGGAGTTTTATCACGGACAGATCCGCCGCACTCGAGGGGCAGACGACCAGCGTCGCAATCTCCACCTGGGACCTGTATCACCTGATGGGTGGGGCGGCGTTTACGTTCTTCGGCAACGATATTACGCTGGGTCTAGGCTACACATGGGGCAAGGACCGGCTGCCGAAACGACACAACGTACCCAACACCAGTGGGCTTCAGGAGATCCCGTTCCACGAGCGCGATTACACGGTAGACTACCGGCAGTGGAAGTTCATCATCGGCTTCGCCTTCGGTTCCGGTGCGGGACGGGCCGATTCATAATCGCGCTCCGGATACGGCGGCTACAACGCATTCCTGACGAAACGCCCCATCCAGCGCGTAAAACCCTCCTGCCGGGGGAGCATTTCATCCAGCTGTTCGGTCGACGTCACCCAGGTCGTCTTGGCCACGATCGACGCGAAATCCAGGTACGAGATCAAAGCGTCCGCTCCGGCCACGATCACCGATACCTCGCCGTCCATGAACTTTCCCCGGTAATCCATATTATGCGAGCCGACCGTGAGGAAGAAAAAGGTATTCTCGATCTCTTCCGGAGTCGCATTCTGGAACCAGCGCCGGATCAAGGGCCGCGACGCTTCGTCCAGGTCGGCTCCGAGTGACTTGACGTCGACATAGTCCTCCCGCACGCGGATCTGCGTGGCGCGGGATTTCATGTACGCGGCGACCAGCGGCTGCCACTCTTTCAGGGGTACGAGGGACTGTATAGCCGCAGAAGACGCGAAGAACTGTATTTTCAGGTGTAATTTGGGCTTGCGAGGCTCCACGTCGTCCGCCAGGTAGACGGGCTTGTATCCGGCCGCGTGGAGGCTGTCCTCGAACGACGCGATCAGGTCAAACACCGACTGGTCGAACGGAAATACCTTGCGGTAGAACTCGCTCTGCGCCGCGCCCGCCTTGAATTCCTTGACATTCGCGAAGGCATCACCGACATCATAATCGGCATCGTAAATACCGACACGCAGCATTCCACCCGCTTCCTCGATTTCGTCCTCCATGTGGTTCTGGACGAGGATCAAACGTGTGAACACCTCGTTGGCGCGGGACATCTGCGGGATGCCGTCGCTCGGGGCATTGGCCAGCGACGGCGATATGGGAAGCACCCAGCAGCCGCGGAGCGAAGCGCCCACCATCATGCCCGCCCAGAGCATGCTGTTCCAGAGTGAGTCGGGGATGATCATCTGGGTGCCTTTCGGCATCAGGTTATAAAGAGTCCCCTTCAGCATATTCGACCACTTCATGCCGTAACCGGTGGCGTTGTAAACCTGCATGGTGGTTGCCGTCCAGCCTTCGGTGCGGAGTCGGGCCAGCCTCTCTTCGTAGTCGTCGGGCTTCGGCAGGGGGCGTAGCGGTAACGGGATTTCGTTGTCCTGGAATCCCTGCGTGACGAGCAGGTTACGCGCTTCGTCCTTGAGATGTATGAGCGAGGGGCCCCTGACGAGGATCGCACGGTCATCCCACGTGGGGCCGGCGTAGTGTTCGCCCACGCCCATGCCGGTAAAGATTGCCTCGCCGTGCGACGGGTCGAGCTCGGTGACGTCGTAGAAACTGATCTTGCGGTGATCGCGTAACAGCACGTCGGGTATGAACGGCAACCACTCGAAGAGGTAGTTGCTGCGAAACGATATGTCGGTGACGTTGGTGATGTTGACGTGGACCTTGATCTTGTCCTTGAGCCAGTCGTCGCCGTAGCGCTGCCGGCCCGACTGGAGGGTGGGGGAGGCCGCCACCGCTTCCCGCAGTTTGCTTTGCGTTTCTTCGATGTGCTTCTCCCACTCCTCGTATCCCTTCGGCAGGTTCGCTTTGTGCCCGAGGGGGTCTTCGAGAAGGGTGAGCCAGAGCCTGCCGTGGTTGGCCTCGTAATAGATCTGGTCGAGATTGATAATGTAAACGGGGATTTTCCGCGTGGCTTCGTATTCGAGCACCCTTTCGGTCAGCGCGGCGACGTACGCTTCCACCGTCTGCGCGAAGCCGATCTTGTCGGGATCGCCCTGGGCGTTTCTGCCCCGATAGTCGTGTATCCACAGGACGTGGTAGTCGCGGGCCGCGTGGATCATGCGGCGCAGTTCGGGCTGGAACAGCTCGTTGATGACGTAGTGGACGTCATTCGCGTCGGTGAATTTCTGCTCGACGGCCACCTCGATGATCGCGTTGAGTTCCTTCTGAGTGTCGGCCTCTTCCGGCTTTATGACGTAGTGGAGCGGGATCCACACCAGGCGCGAATCGGCAAACTGACGTTTCTTGTGATCGCGATTGACCTCCCACATGTCGACGAGCCGGGCGAACACATACATAACTCCCACGTGTTTCGGGGGGGGTATGTCGGAGGATGTAAACAGCCAGGCGCCGAATATTTCTTCCGCTCGCATGCCGTAACCAAGGAGCGTATCGGGGCGCTTGCGCTGGCCCAGCAGCCTGTTGTACGGGAACACGACTTCGTCGCGGAGAGTGCGCCTTGCATGGAAAGCGACCGTCCTGCCCTGCTCCAGGGTCAACCCGGCGGCGAGTGCGAACGCCCTTTCCAGCTCCCGATGATAAACGTTGATTTCGGCTTCGGCCGTGTGTCCGCCGGGAAAGAGGTCGTCCTTCGCGTCGATATATGCCTTCGCTTCGTGCAATTTCCCGATAAACGTCTCCATGTGCGCTTCGTCAACGTCTCCGTCCATGTCGAGGAAGGGAGTTGTGAACATGTTGATGGCCCTTGCGGTCTCGCGAACGATGTCGAGGGTCTCACTCAGTTCGGGTGACGGCTCGTAGACGGGCTCGAAGTATTTGGGCTTTGCCGGCGGTTCGGCCGTGTCCCTCTGCGGACGGGTTTTGCCCTTCCATTGCTGAAGGACCGGAATATTGAGTCCGAAGGCGAATGAATGGTCGCGGGTGGGGTAGTAGTCGATCCGGAAGTTATCGCCACGCCCCAGCGGTCCTCCGCGCCGCATCGGAAACTGGAACGACAGGATGAAATTCCAGTCATCCCTGTCGATCGAGTAATCGGTGCCGAGGCTGAGTCCGAAGAACGGAACGGTACCCATCAGGCGCAGGCCGCCGTCGTTTTCGCCGCCGACGTGGGAATAGTACACTTCACCGGAGATTCCGAATCCCGCGACGGCCTTGCCGAGGAGGTCGCGATAGACGCCGCCGAACAACTGCAGGCCGCCTTCGGTTGGATCCCGACGGTCCCACACCAGGGCGGGGCCGAGGTATGGCTGCCAGCGCTGCGGCTGGCCCATCGATTTGATCTTTTCTCCCCGCAGCGGGGGTGTGGTCTGCTGGGCGGCTGCGCCCGTGGCCAGGGCGGACATGACAACTGCCGCGCACAGGAAAATCATCACGAGCCGGAATTTCGAATCCATACAACTCACCTTTGTTACTACCAATCGATCGTTCTTCTCGTGCCCAGACCGGGGCCCAGGAACAGGGCGTTCAATAACGGCCTCTCCGCTCCGTGAAAATAGCCGCGAAAATTGGGAAGGGTGGCAAAGAGAACGACCTGTCCCCGTCCCTTGCTCTCGCGCGTCAGCCACGCGGTCTTCTCCCAACGCTCCCGCGCCTCCGGCCAGACGAGGCCCGCCAGACGGACAGTGGTCTTGTCCGCCAGCCGGCCCGCGACCTGTACACCGCCGCCGGGCAGAAAAGCGTAACTCGAACTGAACATCACCGGAACCGTTTCGCCACACCCCGCCGTCAACCAGTGCTCGTCGTCGAGGTCGACCCTGAGGATGGCGCCGCGCGGGCGGAGCAATCGGGCTCTTTCATCCGCCGCTTTCAACCGGTCGAATCCGGCACCTGTTTTATCGTCTGGTTCCGTGTCGTCTTTCTCCGGTTCCACAAAATCCCAAACGAAGAGGCTGTCGACGTCCACCGATTCGGCCGCCTCGGCGTCGGCGATCGCCGTTTCGTACCTGGCCAGTTTCTTCAAGACCTGGCGCCGGGTCCTCACGCGGCTGATGGCGACCGAGCTGTCGGCGAGAAACGCCGACGCGTTGCCCGTCGCGATCAATGTCCCGCCGTCTTCGACCCAGTCCTTCAGCCGGGTTATGCCGCCCTCGCCGAGGAGCCGCTTGTAGGCCGTGGCCGGCCCCCACACGTCGGGCAGGACGAGCACGTTGTACTTGTCGAGGTCGGTGGTTCCCAGCGCCGCCACGTCGAGCATCGACATACGCAGGCCGAAGCGGTTGTCGATGAGGTGCCAGTTGACTCCCGCCGAATAAGCCGAAACGGGATAGCCTCCGACGACGGCGATTCTGGGCCGTTCGAGGAGGCGGAATTCGCCTCCTCCCAGGTCGGCGTATTTGCCGCCGCGGGACGTTTCGATGCCGTAGAGTTCCACACCCGCCTCTTCGGCGAGAGTGGCGAGATCGTTCGTGTCGAGTTCAGGGTTGGCGTTGAGCCGGATCGCATAGCTGCCCCGCGGAAACATCCGCCCTTTGTTTTCGAATGGTTTGCGCGAACACCATACTTTGTATCCGCGGTCGAGCAGCGCCACTATCAGGTGGAACGATGCGTCGTCGGAACAGTCGAACACGTAGCCGACCGTCGTGGAGGTCTCATCATCCGCCAGGCCGCCCGTCGTCTCCGGGGCGATGTAGGGAACCGTTTTGACCCCGGGGAGCGACTCGGTGTAATACGCCTCGAGGGCGTAGGCCAACGGCATCGACCACGCGGTGATTTCGTAGAGCCGCGACCGGCCGCGTTTGAGGAGTTCCTTTTTTTCGATTTCGAGATAGGTCGTCGGTATCCGGATGTCGAATGTAAGCAGTACTTCAACCATCTGCTTGAGCGGT
>CBDUWU010000137.1:0-8833 GCA_965371015.1 uncultured bacterium
TTTCTCGGCCCTCGCCGCGGGATCCATGGGCTGCGTTTCGCCAGCCTTCAGCTCTTCGTATTTTGCGTCTAGTTCTTCAAGCGACACTCCCCGCTTGAGCAACGACCATTTCTTCAATACGCCGGTACTGCGCAGAATCTGTTCGGTGCTGGTCGTGGGTACGGCGCCACGCCCCATCCACTTGAAGATAAGGTCTTCCTTGATCTTGATGTCGGCCGGTTCGGTCATCGGGTTGTAGTAACCCAGGGTCTCGATAAACCGGCCGTCTCTCGGCATACGGGAGTCCGTTGCAATTATCCTGTAGAAGGGCTTCTTTTTGGAACCCATCCGCTTGAGTCTGATCTTGACCGCCAAGTCTGGCACCTCCGTTAAACTTCGAGTCTCAGTTGAAAGAGAATGGTAATTTCATCCCTTTTTGCATTTTACCCATTTGCTTCATCATTTTCTTCATCTGCTGGAACTGCTTGAGCAGCTGGTTGACCGCCTGGACGCTCGTTCCGCTGCCTCGAGCGATCCGCTTCCGCCGGCTTCCGTCGATGATCTGCGGCCTCAGCCGCTCGTCTTCCGTCATCGAATTGATGATCGCCTCGACGCGATCGATGTCCTTCGGATCGACGCTCAGCCCTTTGGTCATCGCCTTGGAAAACCCCGGGATCATTTTGAGCAGGTCGTCCAGCGGCCCCATCTTTTTGATCCGCTTCAGCTCGCCGAGAAAATCGCTCAGCGTAAACGCCTGGTCACGAATCCGCTTTTCGAGCTGCTCGGCATCATCGAGGTCGATCGACTCCTGCGCCTTCTCGATGAAGGAGAGCATGTCCCCCATCCCCAGAATGCGCCCGGCCATCCGGTCGGGGTGGAAGATCTCGAGGTCTGCCAGCTTTTCTCCGACACCGGCAAACCGGATCTTCGATCCCGTGACCGCGGCCACCGACAGAGCCGCCCCTCCCCTGGCATCGCCGTCGAGTTTGGTCAACACGACGCCCGTGTACTCGAGACGGTCCTTGAAGGACCGCGCGACGTTGACCGCTTCCTGTCCGGTCATGCTGTCGAGGACAAGGAGGATTTCCTCGGGACCGGAATTCTCCTTGAGCATCTCCAGCTCGCCCATCATGACGTCGTCGATGTGCAGGCGACCGGCGGTATCCAGTATCAGCGTATCGCACATCCGATTGTGCGCCTCGGCCTTTGCCTTTTCATATAGCGCCCGGACGTCCTTGTCCCCGTCCTGTCCCCGCGAAACCGGAATATCGATCTGCCGGCCGAGAATCTCGAGCTGGTCCATCGCTGCCGGCCGGTAGACGTCGAGGGCGGCCATCAACGGTTTACGACCCTTCTTGCGCAGAAAATTCGCCAGCTTTGCGCAAAAGGTCGTTTTTCCCGACCCCTGCAGCCCCACCACCATGACCGTACTGAACCCGCCTTGCAGCTGAAAAGGTGCCGCGGTCCCGCCGAGCAACCCGGTGAGTTCCTCGTTTACGATCTTGATGATCTGCTGCGCCGGCGTGAAGCTCTTGACGACTTCCTCGTCCTGGAGTCGTTCTTCGATGCGGGCGACGAACTGCTTGACGACCTTGAAGTTGACGTCCGCTTCCAGCAGAGCACGCCGGACCTCACGCGAGGTTTCCTTGATGTCTTTTTCCGAAAGCTTTCCCCGCGAACGTAACTTCGAGAAGATGCCTTCGAACTTCTGTGACAGACTACTGAACATACGACCGATCCTGCGGAGTAAGAGGGCACAAACCGCCCCCACCCCGGGGACCACCGTCCCTGAAAGAGACCGTAGCCGGCGCAATCTCTAAGGTGTTAAAAGATCGAGGACTAGACCGTTTGCGGGTTCATCCGTGAATAATAGAAAATATCAAACCCCGGGAAAATCCGCAAGCTCTAAAATTGATTGACCTTACGCGACTAGGTGGCGCAAGTGATTATATATCAAGGGGTTGTCATCGCGCCTTGAGGACGGGGTGGCGGTCACCCGCCCCGAATCGCTTCGACGGCGGCGCGATAGTCGGATTTTCTGAAAATCGCCGTTCCCGCCACCAGGATCTCGGCTCCGGCATCGCGGGCCCTCACAGCCGTCTCCGGGGTGATGCCGCCGTCGATCTGGATCGCGAAGCCGAGGCCCCGCTCCTCCCTGACCGCGGCGGCCCGTTCGACGTTGGGAAGCGCCGATTCCATAAAGGACTGACCGCCGAAACCGGGAAACACGCTCATCACGAGGAGCATATCCACGTCGTCGAGGTAACGCTCGATCTTGCCGGTCTCGTTGTCGGGATTGATCGCCAGGCCGCTCTTCACCCCGCGGCCGCGGATATCGCGCAGGTCGCGCGTGATATCGCTGCTTGCCTCGGCGTGGATGACGACGATGTCCGACCCGGCGTTGACGAAGTGCTCGATATACTTGTCGGGACTGTCGATCATCAGGTGGGCGTCGAAAACCATTTTCGACACGGGCCGGATCGCTTCGATCAACATCGGGCCGAAGGTGAGATTGGGAACGAAGTTACCGTCCATCACATCGAGGTGCAGAAACTCCGCGCCCGTTTCTTCGATCGCGCGCACTTCTTCGGCCAGCCGGGAAAAATCCGCCGCCAGCAGGCTCGGCGCCACCGCGATTTCACAGCCGGTGGAAACCGGACTGTCAGTCGGAACTAGCTGCGACCAGCTCAATCGAATCCCCCTGTCTGATGAGGGCGCCGGGTCTCGGCGCCTGACCGATAATCGTGTTGGGAAATACGTCCTGCCGCGATTCGTAGCGGACGCCACTGATCCGGAATCCCATGTTACGCAGTTTTTCCCTGATAAACAGCAGGTCCTCCCCGGTGAGATCCGGCATCAGGTATTCGCGCTTCTGCCCCCCTACCGCCACGACGATATCGATCGCCGTGTCTTCCAACAGTTCTTCGCCGGCGCCGGGCGTAGTGGCCAGAACGGTTTCGCGCGCGTCCCCCACCGAATGGACCCGCGAGACGCGGCCTGTTCGCAGGTTGTGACGGCGGAGCAGAATGCGTCCCTGTCGAAGCGACATTCCCTTCAACTCCGGCACGACCTGGGTGCGCGCGCCCAGACTGAGGACCACCTCCACAGTGCGCCCTTCCTTGATGTTCTCGTTCGCGCGAGGCTGCTGCTGAATCACGAACCCTTCCGGGATCTCGAGGTGATGCTCGGATCGCTGCACGCGCAGATTGAGCGAAAATCGTTCGAGCGTCTTGACCGCCTGCGATTCGCTCATGTTGCGCAGGTCCGGGACGATTACGGCATCGCGCTGATGGATGAGCATCGGCATGATGACAAAATTGAACAACAGCACGCCGAGCACGAAAACAGCGGCGAGTGAAATGATCGATATGCCAACAGATCTGAGTGTCATTGCTATTATTGTATAACCGACCGCGGCCACGCGGTCAACCGGACTCGGTCCCCGGTCACTCCAGTTTGTCGCCGGCCGAGAGGGCGTGCCCCACCAGGTAAGCCGCCGGCGTCATGCTCTTTTTGCCCTCCGGCTTGAGCCGCAGGATCTCCAGGGCGCCCTGGGCGCACGCCACGATGAACGGATCCAGGGATGCCACGACACCCGGCCCGGCGGCGGTATCCGATGGCGCCGCCGACACCACCGCCTCTTCGACGATCAGGCGCCGCCCGCCGTGGAAAGTGAACGCGCTCGGCCACGGGCTCATCGCCCGTATATGACGGTCGACCACTTCCGCCGGATGGGACCAGTCGATCCGTCCGTGGTTCTTTTTGATCTTTCGCACGTAGGACGACCGGGAGTCGTCCTGCGCAACTGGCTTCACCGACCCGTCGCGCAAACCATCGAGCGTCCGGACAAGGAGGTCCGCTCCCAGTGCGGCGAGGCGATCCGTGAGCGTACCGGCGTTGTCATCGGGCAACACGGGCGTCGACTCCTGCAACAGTATGTCTCCGGTATCGACGCCGGCGTCGATCAGCATGGTCGTGCATCCCGTCTCGCGATCGCCGGACTGTATCGCCGCCTGGATCGGTGATACGCCACGGTACTTCGGCAGAAGCGAAGCGTGGACATTGATGCAACCGTACTTCGGGAGCTCCAGAAGGTCGTTGCGGATAATGATGCCGAAGGCCACCACCACGATAATGTCGGGACGCAGCGCGACGATACCGGCGGCGACGTCGGCGTATTTTTCGCGGGACATTTCCTCGACGGGGAGACCGAGTTCGAGAGCACGGGCCTTGACGGGGGTGGGCTGGAGGCGCTTGCCGCGTCCGCTCTGCCGGTCGGGCTGTGTCACCACGAGTATCGGCGTGTATCGCCCCGAGCCGGCCAGCGATTCCAGAGACGGGAGCGCGAAGCCGGGGCTGCCCATGAACACAACCTTGACGTCGGAGTGAGGCAATTTATCGTCCGGCGGCCAGTTCGGAGGCGATGCGCTTGAGCTCTGGCTTGATCAGGCTCTTCTGCGCGCTGGACAGGTAATCGACGAACAGGCGCCCGTTGAGGTGATCGATCTCGTGCTGCAATATACGGGCAAACATCCCGTTGGCGTTGATCGTGTGCTCTTTGCCCTCGAGGTCCTGGTAACGCACGACCACTTCTTCCGAACGAACGACCCTGCTCACGACGCCGGGAATGCTGAGACACCCCTCCTCGTACTCCCACGTGGATTTCGAGCGCTCGAGGACCTCGGGATTGACGAGCGCGATTGCATCCGCGTCCCCGTCGTCAACGTCCTTCATCTCCAGCGCAACGATGAGCCGCTTCGTCATTCCGACCTGGGGAGCCGCCAGCCCGATGCCCCGTTCTCGGAACATCGTGTCCATCATCGCCTCGGCCACTTCGGCCAGCTCGGCGTCGAATTGCTCCACCGGAGCGCAGTCCTGGCGCAACACGGGGTCGCCGTAGTATCTAAGTTCAATATTCATAGTAGATTGCGAAGACGGGCACGCAAACGACTCGCGCGCGCCGCCCGGCGTAAAGGATAACTGCCGGTACCGGCGCGCGCCAGAGCAATTTACGAGTTGCCTTTTTCGACCACGCCGGAGACGGCCGACTTGAGCACCTCGACCTTGACGTTGTCGGCGATCTTCAGGATGAAGCTGTTGTCCTTGACCCCGGCGATGGTCCCGTAGATCCCCGAAGTGGTCAGGACGCGGTCACCGCTCTTCAGCGCTTGGATCATTGTCTTCGTTTCCTTCTGGCGCTTCTGCTGGGGACGAATCAACAAAAAATAAAAAATGGCCAGCATACCCAGGATAGGGATCAACATAGAGAGTGGGCTGCCTCCACCCTCTCCTCCTGGCTGGGCCATCGCAAACGTAATCCAGTTCAATGTTCCTCCTTATCCGCCGGGCGTAACTCTGTGCTCACCCGACGTGTACAGTTCCACAAAATCTGCGCGCCACAATTCAAAGCGATCCGCCTCGATCGCTTCGCGCATTTGTCTCATCGTATCACAATAAAAATACAGACTGTGGTGTGTCGCCAACACCGGCCCGAGAATTTCGCCGACCGCAAACAAGTGCCGCAGATACGCGCGCGAGTGGTTACGGCACGTGTCGCATCCGCACTCGTCGTCGATCGGCCCGAAATCACCGGCGAAGGTGGCGTTCTTCAACACCATCTTGCCCTTGCGCGTGAACACGGTCCCGTTGCGCGCGTTGCGCGTCGGCATCACGCAGTCGAACATGTCGACCCCGCGGGCCACGCTTTCGACCAGGTCCAGCGGCGTCCCCACTCCCATCAAGTACCGCGGCCGGTCGTGGGGGAGTTCCCCGGTGACGAGGGCGGTAATGTCGTACATCTGATCCTTGGCTTCTCCGACGGACAATCCCCCGACGGCGTACCCGGGGAAATCGAGGTCGAGGAGTTCGGCTGCCGACCGACGGCGCAGGTCCTCGAAGCACGCCCCCTGGACGATGCCAAAGATCACCTGTTCGTATCCGTTGCGATCGAAACGCGCGCCGAATTTGTCCCGGCCCCGCCGGGCCCATTCGGTCGTCAGATCGACCGCCTTCTCCGCCTCGCTGCGCTCGCAGGGAAACGGAGCACAATAGTCAAAACTCATCACAATGTCGGCGCCAATCCGGGCCTCGGCCTCGATCACCGCCTCGGGCGTGAAGAGGTGGAGCGACCCGTCGACGTGCGACCGAAACTCGATCCCGTCGTCGGTGATCCTGCGAAATTCGGCGAGGCTGTACACCTGGTATCCGCCGCTGTCCGTCAGGATCGGGCGCCGCCAGCCCATAAACCGGTGCAGTCCGCCGGCCGCCTCTATCAACGACACCCCCGGGCGAAGGTACAGGTGGTACGCGTTCCCGAGGATAATCTGGGCGCCGATGGGGTCGGCCAGCTTTTCCGGCGTGGTCGACTTGACGGTGGCCTGCGTGCCCACCGGCATGAACACCGGCGTACGGATGGCCCCGTGGTCGGTGCTGATGGTCCCGGCGCGCGCGCCGCCCGAGGTGCATTCGAGGCGAAATCCGAACGACATGGCCAACAATGTAACAGGCCATACCGCAAAAGTCAGTAAAAAACGCAGGTTACGTCGACTCGAACATCCGTCCGCGGGCCTCAGGGGGTGCGGGTGGTGTCCTTCTTCGCCCCCGACTTTTTGCCCCACCCCTTCAAAAGATCCTTCACCTGGTCACCCACCCGGTCGGTGAGCTTTTCGACACCGGCGTCGATAGCCGAGTCCTGGATCCGGCGGGAGAGCGCGTCGATGTCGGGCACCAGCCTGGGCCGCATGATCGAACCGGTCAACGCCACGGGCAGTTCGAGTTGCCCCTTGTCGTTGGTCAGGTATTTAATGACGGACAGTTCGTTGGCGATGCTCTTCGTCGCAGCGACCGAGAACACGATTGTCGTCTTGAGGTTTATCTGGCGGTCGAGCGAAACCCACCCCTGGCCGAATATCGAGTAATCGGGCGACTTGAGCACGAGCCCGCTCGAGTGAATCCGACCGTTTTCGATGCGAAAATCGCCGCGCAGGTCCTGGAACGCCGTGTTGGACCCGGAAAACAGCTTCGGATTCTTCTGGCGGACACGGTTGATCGCCGCCGCGTCGACGAGCGGCAGCTGTTGGATACCGTACAGAAGCTCATTGGCGATATTGACGTCGAGAAGCGAGCCCTTGATCACCACCGCACCGCCCTTGCCCGAAAGCGTCGGCTGAACGTCCTGCCACTCCTGCCCCGCCCCCGCCAGGTCGATGTCGATGTCGATGGTCCCGTCGATAAAACGCGGAATCGACTCGACCTTGTAAGTGAAGTACTCCGCCAGGTTGACACGGCGTACCCGTGTCGACAGTTCGAACGAGGGCGGCTGCGCAGTGGGGAGGAAGACCCCCGATCCTTCCACCGTGCCACCCATCGTCTTGACCGAATAGCTCTCGATCTCCACCCGTTCCTGTGTCGAACCGATCGTCGCTTTCAGGTCGCGGTAATCCAGGTTGGCCACCGACCCGGCGGGAGATACCACCGTGCCGTGATGCCGGACGACATCCCCGTCCTGCCACAACCGCCCCTCGGCGCGCAGGTCCCGGAGCACCTCGGGCCGGGCGGCCGGTTTCGGCGGAGTGTGAAAATCGGTGCGGTGGACCTCGCTCGACGTGATGCGATACCAGGCCTCCATGGGCTCGAACGACTTCGCCTCGGCGCGCAACTGCAAGGCCGATCTTCCGACGGTAAAATCCGCGTGTTCGACGCTGGCGCTGTTCTCGCTGAATTTCACGGTGGCGCGGGCGCGAGTGACGGGTTGCGGCAGCTGCGGCAGCGTCGCGGTGCCGTTTTCGAGCTCGAATGTGCCGTCGACGTCGGGAAGGCTGCCGGGCCCCGGCGCGCCTTTCACGGTGGCGCTCAACTCGACGACTCCGCCGGGCGAATACGCGGCGAGCACCGGCATCATCGCGGCGACGGCGGCGACATCGACCTTTTGCGACCTGACGGATACGTCCAGCCGGGGAACATCGCCGGTCAGATCGATTCGGCCCGACGCATCGACGACCATCGCCCCCACCGTCAACTTGCTTTTTTCGATACCGATCGACTCCGGCCTGATGGTGAGGCTCGAAACGAGCCCCATGGGTGTGCCGGCCGGCTTGACGAACTGTTCGCCGAAACGGACGGTGCCTCCCGTGAGATCGACACTGGCGTTCATAGACACGGCGCCGGGCGTTCCCCCGAACTCTATCGACGCAGTGCCGTCGCCGGACACCTCCAGCTCCGGCGGAAGTCCGCCGGAGCCGGAGCCGGACAATCGAGCCTGCTCCAGGAGCTTCACCAGCGGGAACGGACCGAGTTCGACACTGCCTTCGAAGGCGACATCCGGCAGGGCGCCTTCACCCGCCGCCATAACATCGACCGGTTTCGTGTGGAAGCGCACGACCACGTTGCGTGCGGCGGCGCCGTACAAGGCCGCGGAAAGTTCCGCGGCGGACACCTCGAGCGCGCCCAGCGAACCGGTGATTTTGAACGCGGCCCGCACGTCTGAGACGTCCAGTGCTTCAAACTGCTTCAGGCCCGGATCGTCGGGCAGGAAGCGTTTGATCTGTTCCGCGGTCAACGGGCCCAGCGACACACCGAGGTCAACCGGCGTCGGACGGAGAAGGTCCGGCCTTTCGTATCCCTCCACAGGAACCGGACCGATCGTCCCGGAAATCTCGACGTTCTGCTCGTCGGAAGCGACGGCAGCCTTGAACTCGACCGAAGCTTTCTGCCCGAGCCCGACGTTTCTGGCCGTGAAGTCGATTCGGCGGACGTCGAGCCGCAGGTTCTGTGTCCGATCCTCGAACCTGATCGTGCCGTTCTTGATGTCGGCAAAGGCGAGAACCACCGTCGCGGCCGCCGCCGGCGGGGCGTC
>CBDUWU010000138.1:0-8764 GCA_965371015.1 uncultured bacterium
AAAATAGGCCTGAATCAGCATTGCCCGGGCTCCGTTCATGTCCCTGGGATCGAATTCGAGAAGGTCCTCGAGTATCGCGATCTCATCGAATACCCGTGCCCGCTGGCATAACTCCGCCCCGAGCCCGTAGCAGGCCCTCAGGAAGGGCCGGTTGTCGATACTGAGAGACGACAACTGGTCGCGGCCCTTCTCGAAGCCGGGCGGGATGCGCGACATACCGAGCGATACGGCTCTTTTCCACCACTTGAGGGCGGCGTCGTGACGGCCGGTGTCGGCGAGCAGCAAGGCCAGGTGGTTAATGGCGTCGATGTGCTCGGGGTAGCGGCGGATCAGCTGGCGGTAGAGGCGCTCGGCCTCTTTGAGGTCGTCTGCGTTGTGCCGGTCCCGCGCCTGTTCGAGCATGGCCCAGACTTCTTCGTCGAGGCGGGGCGCTTCGAATGTCCAGCATTCGTCCCCTTCGTGACGGATAAACAGGTGGTCCCGCGGCACCTCGATGCCGCTTCGTTTCTTCTGCGCGGCGGATTCGCGCGCCTTGCGCAGGCGATCGATCTTGTCCCCATCTCTGTCGAGGAAAGCTCGAAAGATATCCACCGGCGCGTGATACCCGATGTACTTGTACGGCGTCCCGGCGACATAGAGCTCGGCGCTCAGCGGATCGTGAATTCCCTTCGCTTGATCAACGGTGAAGACGTACCCGATTTCCATGCAGATGTTGTTCATTGACGAGATCACGCTGCGGTCGATGGTGCGGTCCCACACGACCGGATCCATAGTCGAGATTGCTTCGTCCACCCGATGCGCGTCTATCTCCAGTGCCGTCAGCAGACTCGCAAAGCGGCTGCGCAACTCGCGGATGAGCGCATCGGGGCCGAGCCCGGCGGCGGCAACAACGACGGTCATCAAGGTCTGTGCGTTCACGAACACGACCATGTGCCGGCGGTCGACCCGGATGAGGTTGGCGTACCACTCGTTCAAGAACGAGTCGGGGGCGTTGGACGTGATCGGCCCGGGAACCGGCGGATCGGGCGGAGGGGATTCCAGCCGTTTCTGCAGTTTGAACTTTTTGAGGACCTTTTGTGTGCACCGAATCGTGAGCATGGCGCCTCCCGTAGACTATCCCCGGACTCGAGCCGTTATAATAGCACACAGTCTGACGACCGTCTCTACCAGGGCGCTGACTACTTCGAAGTGTTTTCGTGTGAAATACTCGACATTCTGGAAAGACTGAATCTGGTATAATTAGTGTTTACGGATCAGACGCCCGCTTGGGGCGCGTTACCAGTGTGAAGGGGAGTAATCGTGAGACGCTTCGGGTCGACATCGGGTCTGTTGTGCATGTGCGCGCTCCTCGCCGCAACCGGCGCCGGCGCCGCATGGGCGCAGGCCGCCGGCTCCGTCGTGGGATGGGGGGCGCAGGTAGTCGTCGAGGAATCGGAGCTCGACAGCCTCGTGGCGGTCGACGGCGGCGAGTGGCACAGCCTCGGCCTCAGGTCCGACGGATCGATTGTGGCGTGGGGACGGAACGACTACGGTCAGTGCGAAGTCCCGGAGCCTGACGCCGACTTCGTGGCCGCCGCCGCGGGCGGGTTTCATAGTCTCGGCCTCGAGGCCGACGGGACGATCGTGGCCTGGGGGCGAAACTATGATGGAGAGTGTGACCTCCCGTCGCCTAACGAGGACTTCATTGCCATCGCCGCGGGCGGGCTTCACTGCCTGGGTCTGAAGTCCGGCGGGTCGGTTGTCGCGTGGGGGCGCGGCTATGAAGGCCAGTGCGAAGTGCCGGCGCCGAACGCGGACTTCCTCTCCCTCAGCGCGGGCGATTTTCACAGCCTCGGCCTCAAGTCGGACAGCTCGATCGTGGCGTGGGGACGGAACGACTTCGGCCAGTGCAACGTCCCGGAGCCGAACGCAGGTTTCGTCGCCGTCGCCGGCGGTTGGTATCACAGTATGGGACTCAAGTCCGACGGGACGATCGTGGTGTGGGGACGCGACTACGAAGGCCAGCACGACATCCCGTCTCCGAACGCCGGCTTCGTCGCGATCGCCGGCGGCTGGCATCATTGTCTGGGATACAAATCCGACGGCTCGATCGTGGCGTGGGGGGACAACACCTGGGGGCAGTGCGACGTGCCCGCGCCGAACGAGGGGTTCGTCAAAATCGACGGGGGCGGGTGGCACAGCCTTGGACTCGAGCTCGACGGAACCGTCGTGGCCTGGGGGTGGAACAGCTACGGTCAGTGCGGCGTACCCCCGCCGAACGCCGACATCATTTCCGTCGCCGCCGGAGCGTTTCACAACCTCGGTGTCAAGTCCGACGCGACGGTCATGGCGTGGGGCAACAACTTCCATGATGAGTGCGACGTCCCTTCGCCGAATGCCGACTTTATGTCGGTCGCCGCTGGTACCTATCACAGCCTCGGTCTCAAATCCACAGGGACGATCGCGGCGTGGGGGCAAAACACCTACGGCCAGTGCGACGTACCGGCGCCCAACCAGGACTTCGTAGCCGCCGACGGGGGAGAGTGGCACAGCCTTGGGCTCAAATCCGACGGGACCATTGTCGCGTGGGGTTCCAACATATTGGATCAATGCGAAATACCCGCGCCCAATGAAGACTTCGTAACGGTCGCCGCGGGCAGGTATCACAACCTCGGCGTGAAGACCGACGGGACCATAGCAGCCTGGGGATTGAACCGCGCCGGGCAGTGCGACGTGCCCGCGCCCAACCAGGACTTCGTGGCCGCCGCCGCCGGAGATGCGCACAGCCTCGGCCTCAGGTCTGACGGGACGATTGTCGCCTGGGGACAGAACACCGCCGGCCAGTGCGACGTCCCATCGCCCAATCACGGCTTCACGGCGCTCGCCGCGGGAAATTGGCACAGCGTTGGTCTCCGGTCCGACGGGACGGCCGTCGCGTGGGGACGGAACTACGAACACCAGTGCGCTATCCCGGAGCTTAACGAGCGCTTCATCGCCATCGCCGCGTGCGGAAACAACAGCCTCGGCGTGAGGGCGCCGACCGCGACAGCCGTAGAGGGTCCAGGCGCCGATGATGTTCCCGGCGCCGCGGCGATCACAATACTATCTATTACACCCAACCCATTCAATCCGTCGACGGAAGTCCAATTCGAGATTCGCTCACCCGATCGGGTGACCATGGACATCTACGACGTGAGCGGCAGGCGGGTCGCGACCGTGCTTCTCGGATCCGTGGAACCCGGCCGGCACTCGGCGCGGTGGGACGGGCGCGACTCGCGCGGCCTTGATATCGCTTCCGGCGTGTACTTTGTGCGCCTCCGCGGCGACAAAGGGGAGTCCCACGCGGTGAAAGCCGTCGTGGTCCGCTGATACGTCAAATGATCTCGTGCAACGGCGTGCCCCCATAGTATACTGCAGCGGGGAGGGAACCCATGGAATCAGAAAAGACTCTGCAAGCCGCGCCGCGAAACGTGTTCGTGGCGTTTTTTCTTTCCGTTCTCGTGCCCGGACTCGGGCAGCTCTACAACGGACAGGCGCGCAAAGGAATCATCTTCATAGCCGTGATCCCGATCCTGATTGCCGTGACCATCGTCACCGGCCTCGAACTCTACTTCTGGGGATTCTGCCTGACACTCGGCGGGATGCTCGTCTTTCGGCTGTACGTCATCGTGGATGCCATCCTCGTGGCGCGGCGCCGCCGCGACTTCGTGCCGCGCCGCTACAACCGGCCCATCCTCTACTTCGTCATCGCCCTGGTGGTCGTCGCGACAGTCAACATCGTCGACTTCCGTGCGATGCTCGGCGTGAGCGCGTACCGAGTTCCCAGCGAAAGCAGTCAACCCGCGCTCGAAGTCGGCGATTTCATCATGGCCCAGCTCGATCCCGACCACAAGATCGAACCAGAACGCGGAGAGATCTGGGTCTTTCTGTACCCCGGCGACCTGAAGACCCACTACATCAAGCGCGTTGTCGGCTTGCCCGGTGAAACCGTCGAGCTTCACGATGGCCGACTCTACATCAACGGCGAGCAGCGCGCGGAGCCCTGGGCCGACTACGCCGGCCGCGGAGTGCTCATCCTCAATTCACATCAGGGACCATACCAGGTGCCCGAGGGACGCCTCTTCATGCTCGGCGACAATATCAGCAACTCCCTCGACAGCCGCAGTTTCGGCGCGGTAGAGACGAAACTGCTCGTGGGGAAGGCCCTTTACATCTATATATCGCTGGATCTCGAGCGGCCCGGAGTCGGTGTGCGCTGGGGGCGGATCGGGACAGATCTGCGGCCAGCCAGCCAGTAGGCGTCTTGCTATTCGCTTATCTAGATCAATCCCTGGTCGATCGAGTTGGCCAGGTAGCCCCCCGTGCGGCTGTCGACCACGACGTGGGTGACGATGTGTTCTTTCTGCGCGAAGATCGTTCGCAGAATCCGGCCCTTGTGATGGTCGCACTGGGCGCACGGTCCCAGCATCAGCAGCACGTGCTTGCCGCGCTGGATGAATTTGGGCAAATCCGTGAGTTCGATAGTGGTCAGGGCGCGCACGCTGGTGGGGGTGGTGACAGGGGCGGTCGCGCCGAGCGGCCGCCACAGCATGTCGCCCACTGTCCCCTCGCCGCGCAGTGTCTCCACGGTCGACGATGAACGCTCCATGCAGCGGAGCAGCGAACTGTGCTCGTCATCCCAGTCCGCCCCCGACGTCACGATGATATCGAGATCGTTGGCGGCCTCGTACGCGTTGCGGATCTCATTGATCCTGGTGAATTCGGGGATCGACTCGGTCTCTACGATCGCAGGCGCCCGGAATCCGACGAACTTTGTGCGGAACTGCAGCGTCGGCGGGTGGATGAAAAAAGTGAAGAAGTTGTTGGGGTCGGTCGTCGGGTTGCCGGGGTCGTACCCCGACAGCATGGCGTGAAACACGAGCGTCTCGGGGAGTCCCGGTACGGGATAGGTGAGCATATGCGCGAACGACTTGGCGACTTCGCGCATCGACAGCCCGGCGGCGAAACCGATATGAACTTCGTTCTTGTCGGGCTCGTTGCGGTAACACTCCTGTACGAGGCGCATCAACATCTCGGCGGTTTCGCGCGCCACATCGAGGGGCACGACGGTGCGAACAACGTTGATCCGCTTGAGCCACAGGAAGTGGTCGGAAATGCGCCGCTCGATCGTGTGATCGGGCGGGGGAATGAAGCGAAAGAATCCGCGCCTGCCGGCCTCGCGGAGGATCCGGTACGGCTGCTCGCGGTTCATCTCTCCCGCTTTGCCGTAACGCTCGACCATTTCATTCTGCATCTCCTTGACGGTCAGTCCCTTCATGAAGAGCCCGGCGAGCGCCGACATCAATTCGAGCTCGCTCAGTTTTGTTACGTTGTCAGTCCTCACTGTGTCACCACCCTGTAATTCCATTGTGCTGGCTGTCTGGCTCCTGGGCATCGATCAATCCTCCCGCTCTAGATCGTGATTGCCGCCGGCTCGGGATCAATTCAGACTCGCTTGTCCTCGACTGTCGTCCCGTCGTTTCCAGTCGTATTGAAATTGTGATAAGTTGTGGCACCTACTGTCACAGTTAGCTGCACACAACCGGAAGCTGTCTGCACTTCTGACATAGTCCTTTCGAAGAATTGTCCAATTGTCGTATAAACTATTGCTATAACACATTATGGGTATTGACGCTTTCGAAAAACAGAACTAACTTTCTTTTGCGATTCGTCACGGCAGTTATTTTGAATCGATGTTTCAGACCGCTGTAAAAGGCCGGATTGTGTCGCACGTAGTTACTAATGTAGCGCAACGTGCCACAGAGTCAAGGGGCAGAATTCAAGATTGTGCAACATATTGTGGAAATGAACGTTAACTAAGTCACAATTAACGAGGTAACAATGCCTTACGTGTGGTCGCAAGACGAAAACCAGGACTGGACGCCGGTGCCGCTGAGCGACGACCCGATGGAACTGGCTGATACCGAAGAGATTAGCAGTGTCTGCGTCGTCAGGGCGAGGGACGGGCGCCCGGGCGACAGGTGGGTCCTGGTCTGGGGCCGCGAGAGATCCGTTCGTTTCAACGGTTTGCGGGTGCCGACGGGCATCCGGGTGCTCGCCGACCGGGACGAGATCGCCATCGACTCGAATCCCCCCGTGTTCTTCACCACCGAGGAACTGGCCAGGGTCGAAAAGTTCGAGGCGGGCGACACGGAGATGTTCTGCCCCCGCTGCAAGAAGACTCTCGAGGACGGCGCGGACGTGGTGCGCTGCCCGGCGTGTTCGATCGCTTTCCATTATAGCGCCGAGTCGGACCGTGACTGCTACGGATACGCCCCGACATGTACTTGCGGGCACACGACGGCGATGGACGCGGGCTTCAAGTGGACGCCGTACGACGTCTGGAGTTGAACGATGGAACGAACGCACGAAACCGAAGCGATCTGTGGCGCGCACGTCGTCGTGGTCGGGTGTGGCGGGAACATCGGTAGCCACGTCGTGACGCACCTCGGACGGATGGCGGAAGTCGGCCAGGTGACGCTCGTCGACCGCGACGTCTACGAAGCGGGCAACCTCGGCACGCAGGACATCACGCCGGACGACGTGGGTAAACCGAAGGCGGAAGTTCAGGCGGCGCGACTGCGGCGCGTCAACCCGGGCCTCGACGTCCGCGCGATCGTCGACGCCGTAGAGAATCTACCGCTCGCGCTGCTGCGGGGAGACGTGATCCTCACGTGTCTCGACTCGAGACTGGCGCGCCAGGTCGTGAACGAAAAGTCGTGGCAGCTGGGAGTACCGCTCGTTGACGCCGGTGTCGACGGGCCCGGCCTGCTCGCCCGTGTGAGCGTTTATTACCCCGGTCCCGGCGGCGCCTGCCTCCAGTGCGGCTGGCAGGACGCCGACTACGACGCCGTCGAACAGGTGTATCCCTGCTCCGGCGGTGGAGACAGCGCCGGCGTCGAGGCACCGGCCACGGGTGCGCCGTCCGCCCTGGGCGCGCTGGCCGCGTCGCTCCAGGTGATCGAGTGCCGGAAGGTACTCGCCCGCGGCCGCGATCGAAGCGGTAGTCGGGACAGTGACGAAGAGGAATCGGCCCGCGAGCTCCTCATCGACGCGGCGTACGGAAACCTCTATGTGACTTTACCCGGACGCGACCCCGACTGCCGGATGACCGAGCACGACTGCGAACCGGTGGTCGCGATGGTGACGTGCACCGGCGACACCCGGCTGGGCGACGTGGTCGATGCGGATCCGTCGACGCGCGTCCGGGGCCGGATCCGCGTCCTGGGCCAGTCGTTCGTGACGCGGCTGACGTGTGCCGACTGCGGCGACCGCCGCGACTTCGTCCGGCTCAAGCCGTCGATGCGGCGGTACTGGTGCTGGCGGTGCCACGGCGAAATGACCGCCACCGGCTTCGACACGCACGACCAGCTCGCCGTGGAGTCGCTGCCGGCGCAGATGCTCGAGCGTTCGCTCAATACGATAGGCGTTCGCGGGGGCGACGTCCTCGAAGTCGGAGCGCCCGCGGGCACCCGACGGATCGTCGTCGGCGGGGGGTATGAGCCGCCGGGCGCTGCGGCAGCCGCGTGGCTCGAAGGAAAGCCCGCCCGGGAAGGGAGACACGAGTGATGGACGCGATTTTCAAATCGTTTCTCGAAGAACAGGAGGCCGAGGCTTCGGAGCTCGCGAGCCGGAGCGATCTGTTCGAGCTGTTGCCCATGGGGTCGAGTCCGTACCAGCACTATCTCGTGCGCTTCGGGTGCAGGGGGCTCGTCGATACGCCCGATGGAATTGTCGAAGCCGAGCTGTTCGACATCGGTGTGTATTTCCCGCTCGACTACTGGCAGCGGGTCAACCCGGCCGAAGTGATCACGCTCCTGGGCCCGACGAACACGTTTCATCCGAACATAATGTTTCCTTACGTCTGCCCCGGCCGGCTCATACCGGGGACGTCGCTGACCGACATCATCATGCAGTGTTTCGAGATCCTGACCTACCAGAAGCAAACCATGCGCGAGGACGACGCACTGAACACCAGGGCGTGCGCGTGGGCGAGGCGGCACCCCGAACGCTTTCCCGTCGACGACCGTCCCATTGCCGGCCGGCCGCTCGGGTACCGGATCAGGGAGACGGAGACCATCGGCGAACAGCTCGTTACCGAGGAGGAGAAATGACAACCACGCGCTACGAACAGCAGGAACGAACGATCCACGCGGCGCTCACAGCGCAAGGCGGTAAGGTGGTGGCGGTCGAAAGGGGGGTCTGGGAGCTCTATCCGGATCTGCCCGACCTGCCCGACCTGCCCGGCGAATCCGCGCCGTTCGGCGCGGCGACCGTCGCGCCGGTCGAGGTCCGGTTTCGCGACAACTGGGTAGTGTGTTGTACGCCGGTGCCACCCGGGTACAACGACGACCTGGAGGGATATGCGCTGGCGATGCCCGCGCTCCCCGGGCGGTGCAAGGTCATCCTCGATCCCGTCGATATGACGCCGCGCCTTCGCGAGGAAATACTTTCGGTCGAGGGAGTCGACCTGGCGGGCGCGTGCGGCAGCGCAATCGCCAACCTCGCGTCGGCCGGCGCTTTGATGACGCGGCCGAACGAGCGCCGGAAAACCCGCAACGGAAGCACGAGCGCGGTACCCGCCGGGATTGTCGAAACGCTGGCGGAAGTCTCCGGCGCGTCGGGGTGGACTTTCACCGAGTACGGAGACGGCGAAGACAAAGAGATCGTGCTCGCGGCGGCCCCCGGGGGCGGGGGCGGACCCGGCGGGCGTCACGCCGTTGTGGAAGCACACGGCGAACACGGC
>CBDUWU010000139.1:0-8760 GCA_965371015.1 uncultured bacterium
CGCCGTCATCGTCTTCATGGGTCCGAGCCCCGACTCGATCCGGATGATGGGCAACAAACTCGTTGCCCGAAAATGCATGGCGGCCGCCGGCGTACCTTTGATTCCGGGGAGCACCGGGGCCGTCGACGACCCGGTCGAGGCGGCCGCGATCGCCGACAAAATCGGTTACCCCGTCATCCTCAAGGCAGCCGCCGGCGGGGGCGGCAAGGGGATGCGGATCGTCCGCGACGGGACCGAGTTCGAGAGCGCCCTGTCGATGACGATGGGCGAGGCGGAAAGCGCGTTCGGCGACGCGTCTGTCTATATCGAAAAGTACATCGAAAATCCCAAGCACATCGAAATCCAGGTCATGGCCGACCGTCACGGCAACATCGTCACGTATGGCGAGCGCGAGTGCTCGATGCAGCGCCGGTACCAGAAGGTGATCGAGGAGGCTCCCTCCCCCGTGGTCTCTCCCCCGTTGCGGGCCGCCCTCTCGGAAGCGGCGAGAAAGGCCGTCGTCGCGGCCGACTATGAGGGGGCCGGCACCGTCGAGTTCATCGTCGACGGGAAACGGGATTTCTACTTCCTCGAGATGAACACGCGCCTCCAGGTCGAACACCCCGTGACCGAGATGGTGTACGGCGTCGACCTGGTCAAGCAGCAGATCGAGGTCGCCTGCGGCGACCGGATCGAAACCGACCGGGCGTCCATCGTCCCGCACGGCCACGCCATCGAGATGCGTATCTATGCCGAAGACCCGGCCAACAACTTCATGCCGTCGGCAGGTACGATCCGCCGGCTCACCCTGCCCCAGGGACCCGGCGTGCGCAACGACAACGGCGTTTATGCGGGCTATGAGATTCCGATCTACTACGATCCGCTCATCGGCAAGCTCATCGTCTGGGCCGAGACGCGGGAACTGGCCGTCAGCCGGGCGCACCGCGCCTTGAGGGAGTGTCTGGTCGACGGAGTGCGGACCAACGTGGACTTTCTGTTGTGGGCCCTGCGGGAAAAAGGTTTCGAAGACGGGACCTACGACACCCACTATATCGAGCGGCACTTCGACCCCGCCACCGTGCCGCGGCGGGACGAAGAAATCGAGCTGGCCTCGATCGCCGCCAGCATTACGGCATACAACCACACGCGCAAGAAGGTCGGCGGTTTCCGCGCCGACGATAATGGCGGACACAACGCTTGGCGCCAGGTCTCGCGCCGCGACGGCCTCCGGCGCCTGTTGAGATGACGCACCCAGGGGTAAGAACATGAAATTCGTCGTCAGAATCGCCAACGAGGAAAAGACAGTCGTCGTCGTCGAAAACAACGGCCACTATGATATCGAGATCGACGGCAAGCCCTACCAGGTCGACTGCCGCTACTTCGGCGACCGCGATTTCCTCTCGCTGCTGATCGACAACAAGTCCTATCTCATCGAGAGCGCGCCGGTCAAACCCGAGGACGGACGTTACTACGCCCGCGTCATGGGCCGCCACTACGACGTCGACGTCCTCGACGAGCTGCTCGTCGCCGTTCGCGACGCCGAGGGAGGCGCCGTGGACACCGGTGCCTGGCAGCTGAACTCGCCCATGCCGGGGCTGATCCTCGACGTGAGGGTAGCCGTCGGCGACCACGTGGAAGCGGGAGACCCCGTTGTCATAATGGAAGCGATGAAGATGCAGAACGAGTTGACCAGCGAGGTAAGCGGTGTTGTCCGCGAGGTCCATGCGGAGCCAAAGCAGACGGTCGATTCGCACACACCGCTGGTCGTGATCGAGAGAGATTAAATGACGCGAAAAAAGAGCGACGAAGCCCGCGACAAGTGGCTCGAAGATATTTACCGCCCCGCGGTCGAGAGGAAACCCGAACGCAAGCCCCGATTCGAAACCACGTCCGGCATCGAAATCGAGCCCGTTAACGACCCCCCCGGCGACGAAGACGCTTTCGTCGACCAGATCGGGTTTCCCGGCCAGTACCCCTATACCCGCGGGGTCTACCCGTCGATGTACCGGGGGCGGCCGTGGACGATCCGGCAGTACGCCGGTTTCGGGACGGCGCGCCAGACCAACGAGCGCTTCCACTACCTCCTCGCGAACGGGCAGAAAGGCCTCAGCGTGGCGTTCGACCTGCCCACGCAGATGGGGTACGACTCCGACGACCCGATGGCGTCGGGCGAAGTGGGCCGCGTCGGCGTCGCCATCGACACCATAGACGACATGCGCGTGGTGTTCGACCGGATCCCGCTGGACAAAGTCAGCACCTCGATGACGATCAACTCCACCGCGTCGATCCTGCTCGCCATGTACGTCGCCGTCGCCGAGGAGCGCGGGATCGACCGCGCGGCTCTCGCGGGCACCGTCCAGAACGACATCCTCAAGGAGTACATCGCCCGCGGCACCTACGTGTTTCCACCGGCGCCGTCGATGCGGCTCATCACCAACATGTTCGAGTGGTGCGCGGCCGAGCTGCCCGACTGGAACCCGATCTCGATCAGCGGCTACCACATCCGCGAGGCGGGATCCACGGCGGTGCAGGAACTCGCCTTTACCATCTGTGACGGCATTGCCTACGTCCAGTCCGCGCTCGACGCCGGACTCGACGTCGACGCGTTTGCCCCGCGCCTGTCGTTTTTCTTCAACGCGCACAACAACCTCCTCGAAGAGGTGGCCAAGTACCGCGCCGCGCGGCGTCTCTGGGCCCGCGTCATGAAAGAGCGCTTCGGCGCCAGGAAGAAAAGCAGCTGGCTTTTGCGCTTTCACACGCAGACGGCCGGCTCGACGCTCACCGCGCAGCAGCCCGAGAACAATGTAATCCGCGTGACCCTCCAGGCACTCGCCGCCGTCCTCGGCGGCACGCAGTCGCTCCACACCAACAGCCAGGACGAGGCGCTGGGGTTGCCCGGCGGTCACGCCTCCAAAATTGCGCTCCGCACCCAGCAGGTGATCCTCGAGGAGAGCGGAGTGCCGGACACCATCGATCCCCTCGGCGGAAGCTATCTGATTGAGGCGCTCACCGACCGGATCGAGGAAGAAGCCCGGTCGCTGATCGCGGAAATCGACGGTATGGGCGGCATGATCAAGGCGATCGAAGAGGGATTCCCGCAGCGCGAGATCGGACGTTCCGCCTACGAGTACCAGCTCTCGCTCGAGAGCGGCGACCGCAAGGTCGTGGGTGTCAACGACTACATCGAAGAAGAGGACACCGACCCCGCCGTCTTCCGCGTCGACCCCGCGCTGGAAGAGGCGCAGGTCGCCTCTCTGGGCAAGTGGCGCAAAGATCGCGACGCGGCATCGGTAACGTCGGCGCTCGAACGTCTCGAAGCGGCCTCGAAAAAAGACGTCAACCTCTTCCCCGTCGTGCTGGAAGCCGTGAAAGCCGGCGCCTCCGTCGGCGAGATCTGCACGACACTCGCCGCCACGTTCGGACGCTACCGCCAGCACCGCACTGTATAAGAAAGAGGGATTCAATGATCAAGGGCATCGACCACGTCGCTATTGCCGTCGACAACCTCGACGAAACGCTCGAGCAGTTCGAGCGCCTCTTCGGCGCCACCACCGGCCACCGCGAAACCATCGCCGACTATAATGTCGAGGTTGCGACCGTGCAGCTCGGCAACAGTTGCATCGAATTCGTCGAGGGCAAGACCCCCGACTCCCCCACCCGCAAATACTTCGAGAAGAAAGGCCCCGGCATCCACCACATCGCCCTCGAAGTCGCCGACATCGCCGCCGCCATGGCCGCGCTCACCGCCGCCGGTGCCGAGTTGATCGACAAGACCCCCCGCACGGGCAAGGGCGGTTCGCAGGTCGCATTCGTCCATCCCAAATCCACCGGCAAGATCCTCTACGAACTGGTCGAAAACGCGAAAGACCGCGGCGAATAAACGCCGCGGTCCCGTTGCGGATACTTTCCGAAGCGCGGGATCTACTTACTATAGTCGTAGAAACCCATGCCCGTCTTGCGGCCGAGGTGGCCGGCTGCTACTTTTTTCTTCATCAGCGGACAGGGACGGTACTTCGAGTCGCCCAGCTCGCTGTGGAGCACCTCCATGATGCTGAGGCAGACGTCGAGCCCGATCAGGTCGGCCAGCGCCAGCGGGCCCATCGGGTGCGCCATGCCGAGTTTCATGATCTCGTCGATCGCTTCGCGCTCTGCCACGCCCTCCATCAGGCAGTACGCCGCTTCGTTGATCATCGGTATGAGGATCCGGTTGGCGATAAAGCCGGGGGAGTCGTTCACCTCGACGGGGATCTTGCCGAGCTTTTCGCACACGGCCTTGACGGCGGCGGTGGTCTCGTCGGCGGTCTCGAGACCGCGGATGATCTCGACGAGCTTCATCATCGCCACGGGATTCATGAAGTGCATTCCGATAAACTTCTTCGGATCTTCGGTACCGGCGGCGAGTTCGGTGATCGAAATCGACGACGTGTTCGACGCCAGGATGGCGCCGTCGGGGGCCGAGATCGAAAGCTCTTTCCAGAGCGCCTTCTTGACGTCGGCGTCCTCGAAGATCGCCTCGATGATCAGCTGGCTGTTCGACACGGCCGACGTGTCGGTCGCCGTGGAGATGCGGCCGAGGATCTCTTCCTTCTGGTCGCCGGTGATCTTCTCTTTCTTGACCAGGCGGTCGAGGCTCCTGGAGACGGCCGCCATGCCGCGCTTGAGGAAGTCTTCGCTGATGTCGATCATGGTGACATCGAAGCCTCTGGCCGCAAACACCTGCGCGATGCCGTTGCCCATGGTACCGGCGCCGATCACCGATACGTTCGTGATTTCCATTGTGTCTCCTTCTCTTTCCGTGTGTTGATGATTTGTTCGATACCCGGCCGGAATGCTACATCGTCACACTCAGCGCAACGGCGTTGCCGCCACCGAGGCACAGCGCGCACATACCGGTTTTGGCGCCGCGATTCTTCATCGCGTGGAGCAGTGTCACCAGCACGCGTGCGCCCGATGCGCCGATGGGGTGGCCCAGAGCCACGGCGCCGCCGTTGACGTTGAGCTTGGTCTTGTCGATCTCGAGCTCGCGCGTGAGTGCGACACCCTGCGACGAAAACGCCTCGTTGAGCTCGATCAGGTCGTAGTCGCCGATTGTCCGGTTCGTTTTTTCCATGAGTTTCCGGATCGCCACCATCGGCGCCATCATGACCCATTCCGGATCCATGCCGCCGGTGGCGTAACCCTCGATCGTCGCCAGAACGGGCAGTCCCATCTCTTTGGCTTTTTCCTCGGAGGCGACGAGGGTGACGGCCGCGCCGTCGTTGATCGTCGAGGCATTGCCCGCCGTCACCGTGCCGTCCTTCTTGAAGGCGGGGCGGAGTTTGGACAGCTTCTCCGCGGTGGTACCGGCCCTCGGCCCTTCGTCGGTGTCGAAGATCACCGGGTCGCCTTTACGCTGCGGGATCGAGACCGGAATGATCTCATCCTTGAACGCGCCGCTCTCGACCGCCGCCGCCGCCTTGTTCTGGCTGTCGGCGGCGAATTCATCCTGCTCCTCGCGGGTGACGTTGTACTTGTCGGCCACCAGCTCGCCCGTGTTGCCCATGTGGTAGTTGTTGTACACGTCCCAGAGCCCGTCGTGGACCATGGCGTCGATCAGCTTGCCGTCGCCCAGGCGGTACCCGGTGCGCGCCTTCTCGAGCAGGTAGGGCGCGAGGCTCATGTTTTCCATGCCGCCGGCGATAATCATCTCGGCGTCGCCCGCGCGGATCTCGGTCGAAGCGATCATGACCGACTTGAGTCCCGATCCGCACACCTTGTTAACGGTAAACGCGCCTACCGACGACGGCACGCCGCCGTAGATCGCCGCCTGACGAGCCGGGTTCTGATAGAGGCCGGCCTGGAGCACGTTGCCCATGATGACTTCGTCGACCTGCTCGGGGTCGATCTTTGTCCGCTCGATGAGCGCCTTGATGACTTCCGCGCCCAGTTTCGGCGCCGGAACGGTGGAGAGGCCGCCCTGGAAGCGCCCCATCGCCGTGCGAACTCCGTCGATAATGACTACTTTACTCATATCCGTCCTCCTGACAAACAATTGCCACCCCGAGGGGGGCGTGTGATTAGTTTACGATGCCTGCAGTATGTCGCGGGCGATGACGATCCGCTGTATCTCACTCGTACCCTCGCCGATTTCGGTGAGCTTGGCGTCGCGGTAGTAACGCTCCACGTGGTACTCGCGGCAGTAGCCGAAGCCGCCGTGGATCTGGATCGCGTGGTTGGCCGCCTTGGTGGCCAGCTCGGAAGCGAACAGCTTGCACATCGACGCGTAGCACCCGAATTCCTCGCCGCGTTCCTTGCGCGCCGCGGCGTCATAAATCATCAAACGCGCCGCGTGGATGCCGGTGGCCATATCGGCCAGCTTCATCTTGGTCGCCTGGAAATCGGCGATCGCGCGGCCGAACTGCTTGCGGTCCTTGCTGAATTCGATCGACGCGTCGAGCGAAGCCTGCGCAATCCCCAGCGCCATCGCACCGATCGAGATGCGGCCGCCCTGGAGCGTCTTCATGAACGCACCGAATCCGCCACCCTCGGCGCCGCCGAGCAGATTTTCGACGGGGACTTCGCACTCTTCGAACACGATCTCGAACGTACCCGACGCGCGAACACCCAGCTTCCTCTCCTTGGTCCCGACGACGAAACCGGGGAAATCGTTCTCGATGATAAAAGCGCTGATGCCGTCGGGGCCCTTGTCGGGGTCGGTCACCGCCGTGGCGACGAGGTAGCGCGCCCAGCCACCGTTGGTGACGAACGTCTTGGTCCCGTTGAGGATGTACTTGTCGCCCTTCTTCGTCGCCGTCACCTTGATGTTGGCGGCATCGCTGCCCGTGTGCGGTTCGGTGAGACAGAACGCCCCGATGGCCTCGCCGCTGGCGAGCTCGGGCAGGTACTTCTGCTTCTGGTCCTCGGTGCCGATGATGATAATGGGCCCGCAGGCGAGCGAGTTGTGCGCCGCCACGCCGAGGCCCGTCGACGCGCACGCGCGCGAGAGCTCTTCTATGGTGATGGCGTAGGACACCATGTCGGTCCCGGTTCCGCCGTACTCGGCCGGAACGGTGAGACCCATAAACCCGATCTCCCCCATCTTCTTGAACATTTCGACGGGGTACTCCATCGTGCGGTCGATTTCTTCGGCAATCGGTTTGAGCTCGGATTCTGCGAACTTCCGTGCCGTATCCTGAATCATCAGATGTTCTTCGTTCAGTTGCATCCTCTTCCTCCGTCAATTTGTGACAATCGTGACTGGCGGACCGAAAAAACTCAGTCCGCGTTCTCGAACAGTCCCTTTATGAATGAAACAATTTCACGGGTGTCCGTCCCCGGTCCGAAGACGGCGGAAACGTCCCCTGCCTTCTTCAATTCCTCTGCATCGCTATCAGGTATGATACCGCCCCCGAGAAGGCGGACGTTGTCCATCCCCGCCTCGTTCATCAGGCGGCGGATCCGGGGTATCAACGTCAGGTGGGCCCCCGACAGGATGCTCACCGACACGACGTCCACGTCTTCCTGGACGGCCGCCTCGACGACCATTTCGGGCGTCTGGTGGAGCCCCGTGTAGATCACTTCCATGCCGGCGTCGCGGAGCGCGTTCGCGACCACCTTGGCACCGCGGTCGTGCCCGTCGAGCCCCGGTTTGGCGATGAGTATTTTGATCGGTCGGTTCATGAGTTATTTTCTTCGATACGAAGTGATTCGGCGAGCATTTTGGCCGCCTGGTACGGCGAGAGTCCGTCGTTGACGACTCTGTTAAAAATACCATCAAATCGCTTTTGAATGTAGGATTTTCCCCAGAAGGTCTCCGCGATTCTCTCCTCGACGAGGTAGCGGATACGGTTCCGCAACCCCTCGCGGCGGCGATCCTCGAGCCCGTCGCCCTCCTCGAGCCAGGCGCGGTGCTTGGCGACGGCCTCCACGAGCACACCGACGCCGTCGCCCTTGTGCGCCGACGTCGACACCACCGGCGGAGTCCAGCCCGCGTCGTGGTAGCGCAGCTCGAGCGTCGCGCGCAGGTCGTCGGCAAAACGCCCGGCGCCCGGCCGGTCGGACTTGTTGACGGCAAACACGTCACCGACTTCCATGAGACCCGACTTGAGGCTCTGGACGTCGTCGCCTCCCTCGGGCGTGAACACGACCACCGTGGTATCGGCGCTGAAGCGGATCTTGTACTCCAGCTGCCCCACACCCGTCGTTTCGAGCAGGATCACTTCGCGGCCAAAGGCGTCGAGCACGTCGGCCAGTTCGTCGGCCAGCACGCTGAAGCCCGACTGGCTACCGCGGCTGGCAATCGAGCGGATGAACACACCCGGATCGCCGGCCGCGCCCGTCATGCGTATGCGGTCGCCCAGGACGGCGCCGCCCGAGAACGGACTCGTCGGGTCCTCGGCGACGACGCCGACGGTCTTCCCGGCGCTCCGGTACCGGCCCGTCATCACGTCGATCAGGGTACTCTTGCCCGACCCCGTCCCTCCGGTGATACCAATGCGGTACGCACGCCCCATCTTCGGGAACAGCCGCCCCAGGACGGCCTCGGCGTCGGGACCTCCACGTTCGACGCACGACATCAAGCGTGCTGCCGCCAGCGCGTCGCCGCCATCGAACTTATGGAACAGGGCGTTCGTCATCGATACCGCAGAGTTGTGGGACGGGGCTTTTACTGTATGTCGGGAATCTCCGGCGTTCCGGATCAGGGCACCTGCGAAGGGCGAAACCCCTTTATGAGTTTTAACTTACAGGATTTCGGACGAAGGTGTCAACCCCAATGCCCGCCCGGCGGCCGAGGCCGCCGGG
>CBDUWU010000140.1:0-8719 GCA_965371015.1 uncultured bacterium
TCTCGTGATCGCGCTGATGGTATGGCGCCGATTCGCGCCGTCACTGGGCCTCGAACACCACCTGTTCGTGTTCGGAGCGACCCCCGGAGCGCTCCACTCGGATATGAACGGATACGGACACTACGCGTCGCCGTTCTTCTGGTTCAGTCTGCACTGGGGATTTGCCGCGGCGATCCTCTTTGCGACTTCGGTACTGCTGTGGTCCAGGGGTACGAATCGTTCGCCCCGCGTCTGGCTTGCCGAGGCGCGATCTCGCTACGGCAGGGGGTTGCGGATTGGCACGGCGGTTGCCGCCGTCGGCTGGCTTTCGACGGGGGCGTTTATTTACTACAACACCAACGTGCTGAACGAGTATCTGCCGCGACAGAAGCGGCTGCAGCGACAGGCGGACTACGAAACAAAATACGGGGAGTACCGCGATCTGGCGGTGCCTTGCATCACTTCGGTCAGCACTGACATCGATATCTTCCCGCGGGACAGACGGGTCGAGATTCGTGGGACATACATCCTCGAGAACAAGGGCGAAGAGGCGATTCGCGTGATTCCGGTCTCGACCTCGGGGCGGTCGGATGTCCACAACTATCTCCCGTTCGGGGGGCGCCTGACGATCAACCGGATCGACCTGCCTGCCCACACGCTGCTCGTCGCTGACGAAGCGCACGGATTCTACGTCTACCGCCTCGAGGAAGCGCTACGGCCGGGGCAGACAATTGAACTGGGATTCGATGCCACGGCAAAGAATCGCGGCTTCAAGGACAGGCGGCAGGACCAGCGAATCGTCGGCAACGGCACCTTTTTTGCCAACAAGAACCTGTTTCCCACCATGGGCTACGCCCGGGTCAACGAACTGGTCTCCCCCGACGACCGCCGCAAGCACGGTCTGCCGCCGACGCGACGCGCCGCCGGAATCGACGACGTCGAGGCGAGAAGCCACAACTACCTCGGCGCCGACTGGACCCGCTACGAAACCACAGTGTCGACTTGTCCAGACCAGCTCGCAATCGCCCCCGGAAAGCTGGAAAAAGAGTGGGTTGAAGGTGACCGGCGCTATTTCCACTACAAAACAGACGTGCCGATGATCAATCTGGCCGTTTTTGCGTCGGCCGAGTACGAAGTGGTGCGCGAAAGCTGGAACGATGTCGCCATCGAGATCTATTACCACCCCGCACACCCGTTCAATCTGGGTCTCCTGGTAGACACGACGCGGAAATCACTCGAATATTTCACGGCCGCGTTTGGCCCTTACCCCCACAGCCAGATCCGTATCATAGAGGTGCCGAACTACATCGGGCGGACGGCGTTTTCTCTCGCGCACACCATCCCGTATTCGGAGTCGTGGGGATTCATAACTCGCGAATCCGACCGGGTCATCGATATGAACCGATATGTAACGGCACACGAGATCGCCCACCAGTGGTGGAATCACCAGGTCGTCCCGGCGGACGTACAAGGCGCAACCATGATCGCCGAGGGGCTTGCGACGTACTCGGGTCTCATGGTGATGAAAGAGATGTACGGCGAGGACAAAATGAGCGGCGTCCTCGACTTCGAGCGAGACGTTTACCTGGACCGCCGCGGTCTGGAGGAAATCGAGGAGTTGCCACTGCTGCTGGTTGAAAACCAGCCCTACATCCATTACGGCAAGGCCGCCCTCGTCTTCTATGCGCTCCAGGACTACATCGGTGAAGACGCCCTCAACGGGGCCCTCAAGCGTTTTCTCGAATCGGAACAGTTTGCCGGCCCGCCTTACACGACTTCAGTTGCGCTGCTCGACTATATTCGCGATGTGACCCCGGAAGAACTGGACCATTTGATCGAAGACATGTTCGAAACCATTACGCTGTTCGACAACCGGATCGCCGACGCGACCTGCCGGGAGGGGGACAATGGCGAATGGGAGGTAACGATCCAGACCAGCGTCCGGAAACTCCGGTCCGACGGTCTCGGCGTGGAAACCGAAATCCCGGTCGACGACTGGATCGACATCGCCGTGTTCGGGGAGGCAGAGGACGGCAGCAAGAAGAAGACAGTTTTGTTCATGGAGAAGCGGCGCATCACCGATGCCGAAATGAAATTCGTGGTCACCGTTGAGGGCGAGCCAGTCCAGGTCGCAATCGATCCCTACCACAAACACATTGACCGTGTATTCAAGGACAACGTCAAGTCGGTGTCGTCGAAACCGAATCCGTGATCCACTGACAGGAGGAAACGCATGCTCGAGATCAAGAACCTGTCCAAAACATATTCCGGAGGAATCCAGGCGCTCGTGGACGTCAATCTCGAGATTCCCAGGGGGATGTTTGGATTGTTAGGACCCAACGGCGCCGGAAAATCAACACTCATGAGGACGATTGCGACGCTGCAGGAAGCCGATGCGGGCACGATCGAGTTCGACGGGCTCGATGTCCTCCGCGAGAAAGATCGAGTGCGTCGGATTCTCGGCTACCTGCCCCAGGAATTTGGTGTTTACCCCAGGGTCTCGGTCGAGTCGATGCTGGATCACTTCGCCGTGTTGAAGGGCCTCAACGACAAACAGGACAGACAGGAGTCCGTCGAAGGTCTGCTCGGGATGACCAATCTGCTGGATGATCGAAAACGGAGTCTGGGGAGCTTGTCCGGAGGAATGCGGCAGCGGTTCGGCATCGCCCAGGCGCTGCTCGGTGATCCCGAATTGATCATCGTCGATGAGCCGACAGCCGGCCTCGATCCCGAGGAACGGCGCCGTTTTCTAAATCTCCTGAGCGAAATCGGCGAGAGCGTGGTGGTCATCCTTTCGACTCATATCGTGGACGACGTCCGCGAGGTGTGCAACCGGATGGCGATCATCAACAGGGGACGCGTGCTGCTGACAGGAAACCCGGCGACGGTAATTTCCGAGCTCGACGGCAAGGTGTGGCAGAAAGAAGTCGAAGGGGAAGAGGCGAAGAGCTGCCAGGCCGAAATGCCGGTGCTCTCCACGCGGCTCGTCGCGGGCCGGACCCTGATACACGTCCTCGGTGACTCGGCGCCGGGCGAGGGTTTTCTCAGGGCGGAAACCGGCCTCGAAGACGTCTACTTCGCCGCCCTCCAAAGGGCCCGAACGCCATCGGGGCATGACTAGACGCTCGAAGGGCCGCTCATCCATGCCTCCCCGCGCGGATCCACTCCGTGCCATTCCTGCATCCAGATATATGGTAACCTTTTGCATATTTCCGCCGTAAGAACAGAATGACTCGTTGATCCCGTAACATATTATTCCGTACGACATTGGAGGCAGTGCGACAATGAAGAAGAAACCCCTTTTGATCGGTGGTGCCGCCGTGGTGGTTGTCGGTGCCGTCGTGGCCGTCATGGCGCTGCGAGGTGGCGGCGATAAAGCCCTGGAGGTACAGACCGCCAGGGTCGCGAGAGAGAAGATCGTACAGAAGGTGAGTGCCACCGGAAAAATCCAGCCCCGGGTCCAGGTCAAGATCAGCGCCGACGTGAGCGCGAGGATCACGAATCTGGCGGTGAAGGAAGGCCAGTCGGTCGAGAAGGGGACATTCCTGATGAAACTCGACCAGGAGCGTTACGTGGCAGCCGTCGAGAGTGCCGAGGCGCGCGTCCGCTCTGCCGAGGCGACCGCCACTTTGGTGCGGGAAAACCTGGAAAGGAGCGAAAAGGACTACAAGCGTTCGAAGGAGCTGGTCGACAAGAATCTGGAGTCGCAGGCGGTATACGACGACAAGGAGGCCGCTTTCCAGGTCGAGGTCGCGCGCCACGAATCCGTTGTGAACGACGTGGAGCAGGCCAGGGCATTCCTGAAACAGGTCCGCGACGACCTGTCCAAAACCACGATATACGCGCCGATGGCCGGCACCATCAGCGACCTGAACAAGGAAGAGGGCGAGATTGCCATTGGGTCCCAGTTTCAGGAGGATGTCATCCTGGTAATTTCCGACCTCTCGGAAATGGAAGCCCAGGTCAATGTGGACGAGAACGACATCGTATCCGTCGAGATCGGCCAGGAAGCGGAAATCGAAGTCGACGCCCTGCTCGATCAGATCCTGAAGGGTGTTGTCCAGGAGATTGCCAACAGTGCCAACGCCTCCGGCGCGGGCACGTCCGATCAGAAAACAGAATTCGAAATCAAGATCGGCATCATCGATCCTCCCGAAACACTCCGCCCGGGCATGACGGCCGGAGCGGAAGTCTTCACCAGGACGAACGAGAGCGCGCTGAGCGTTCCCATCCAGAGCGTTGCCGTTCGAACGGTGGATCAGCTCACACTGCCGGGGGAGACGCGCAAGGACGCGGAAGCCCGCTTCACGGCCGACCGCGACGGGTTTGTGGAAATCGTCTTCTGCATCGAAGACGGAAAGGCGGTTGCCAAACAGGTCAAAACAGGGATTCAGAGCGACGAGCTCATCGAAATCCTCGAAGGGCTCGAGGAAGGGGAAGAGGTCGTCACCGGGAGCTACCGCGCGATTTCCAAGGACCTGGAGAATGGAGCCGTAGTGACCGTGAGCAACGAGGACGAAGAAGAAGACGACGACGACGACGACGAATCCGGTGGGGCGTAGACAAGTGAATCGCATGGACACCGAAACCACACGGGCTTCGGCACAAGCTGCGCTGTCGCTCAGAGAAGTCGTCAAGACCTATGAAATGGGCGACGAGAAGGTGTACGCCCTGCGCGGGGTATCGCTCGATATCGCCCGCAACGAATTCGTCGCCATCATGGGGCCGTCGGGGTCGGGGAAATCAACCTTAATGAACCTCATCGGCTGTCTCGACGTCCCGACCACCGGGACGTACACGCTGGAAGGCCAGATGGTGGCGAGAATGTCCGAAAACAAGCTCGCGGAAATCCGCAACCGCCAAATCGGTTTCGTCTTTCAAACCTTCAACCTCATCCCGCGGGCGAACATCTTTCACAACGTCGAGCTGCCGCTGATTTACGGCGGAATCTCCAAGGCAGAACGCCGGATCCTCACCGAGGAGGCGATCGAGAGGGTTGGTCTGGCCGATCGAATGAAGCACAAGCCCAACCAGTTGTCGGGTGGACAGCGGCAGCGGGTGGCGATCGCCCGGGCCCTGGTCTTCAACCCGTCGATCATCCTCGCGGATGAGCCCACGGGAAATCTCGACAGCAAGACGGGGGACGAAATAATGACCGTGCTCGACGGGCTGCACGGCGCGGGCCAGACCATCATCCTGGTTACCCACGAGGAATACATCGCAAAACACGCGTCGCGCGAAATACGGCTGAAAGACGGCTCGATAGAGAGCGATGTGATGACGGAGTGAAAACGGCGATCGACCTGGGCGAGTCTTTTCAAATCGCGCTCGGCGCCATCCGCGCCAACAAGGGCCGCGGAGCATTGACGACGCTTGGTATCATTATCGGGATCGTCGCGGTCGTAATCACAATGACAGCGGCGAACGGCCTGCAGAACAGGTTCCGCCAGAGCTTCTCCGCGGTCGGCACCGACGTGATCTATGTGTCGCGCATGCCCTGGGTCATCATGAACGATTTTTTTCTCTATCGAAACCGGCCACAGATTGAATTCCGGCAGGCTCGTGAACTCGAGCGCAAGCTGCAGGGAAAGGGAATCGTCAATCCCTCCATGGGCGGAAATCACGACGTGAAGTTCCGCTCTGAGACCATGGAAAACGTGATCATTATCGGCACGACGGAAAAGCAGACTCTGGTGTCGAGCGCCCAGCCGGAATTCGGCCGTTTCATGACGGCGTTCGATGTCACCTACAAAAAGAATGTCTGCGTGATCGGCACCGCCCTCAGCGAGGGCCTGTTCGGTGGAGCAAATCCTATCAACAAGAAAATGAAGATCGGCCGCAATGTGTTCCGGGTGATCGGCGTGATGGAGAAGCAGGGGGGGAGTTTCATGGGTGGGCCGAACTTCGACCGGCAGATATTCATCCCGATCAGCACCTACGTGAAGGTGTTCGGGGGGCGTCGGGGCCGGCAGGGTGTGAACGTCGCCGTCAAGGCACCGTCGCAGGAAGCCATGGAGGACCTCGAATTCGAAGTCATCGGCGAGATGCGGAAGATCCGCAAACTGAAGCCCTCTGATGGAGACAACTTTTCCATCAACAAGCTCGATACTCTCGTCGGCGCCTTCAACAGTGTGATGGGGGTGGTACTCCTGGTCGGACTGCTCGTCACCAGCATCTCGCTGTTTGTCGGTGGTGTGGGGGTGATGAACGTCATGTTCGTCTCCGTGACGGAACGTACACGCGAGATCGGCATCCGCAAGGCAATTGGCGCCAAGCGGCACAGTATCATGTTTCAGTTCCTGTTTGAGTCGGCGGTCATCTGTCTGTTGGGGGGAGTGATCGGTATAGTGCTCGCGTCGATCATAACAGCGGTAATCAACGCCGTCTTGATGCCGGCGAGCGTATCTATGACGATCGTCATCGTGGCCGTGGCGGTTTCGGTGACAGTCGGTATCCTGGCCGGTCTGGTGCCTGCCTGGCGGGGATCTAAACTCAATCCGGTGGAGGCGCTCCGCTATGAATAGGTGCTTTGATCGGAGCGAACACCATGCGCATTCTTGACGCATTTCTCATGTCCTTCGGGGCGATTCTCAGCAACAAGCTGAGATCGACGCTGACTCTCGTCGGCATCGTCGCCGGCGTGGCGTCGATCATCGCCGTCATGACCGCCATCTCGGTCGTGCAGTCCACCATGGAAAAGGAAATGAGTATCCTGGGTGCGCAGGTTTTCCAGGTGCAGAAATGGCCGGCGGGGTTCAACTCGGACGAGGAGCGGCGCAAGGCGATGCGCCGGCCGCCCGTGACGGTGGAGAACGCCAACGCGATACGCGAACAGGTCGGCTCGGTGGACCTGGTGGGGTCTGAGCTCTGGGACTTTGGCATGGTGGTCGAATACCGGGGCGAGTCGACCAACCCGAATGTCACCATTTGCGGCGGTACGCCGGAATACCCGCCCAACAACACCCACTACGTCGGCCTGGGGAGAAACATATCGCAGATGGACGTCAAGAGCGCCCGCAGCGTGGCGGTCATCGGCTACGCGATCGCGCAGAAGCTGTTTCCATTCGTCGATCCCGTCGGCAAGAAGATTCGTATCGACGGCCGCAAATACCAGGTTATCGGCGCATTCGACGAGAAGAAGTCGGCGTTCGGCTCCAACTACGACAACTACGTCCTGGTACCGATCACCCACTACCTCAAGATCTACGGCATGGTCGACCGGAACGGCTTTTCGCGCTCCGTCAATATCACCGTTCGGGCGAAGACACCCGAACTCACTCGCGATGCGATCGAAGAAACACGACAGGTGATGCGCCGCGAGCGCGGTGTCAAACCCCACGAGGAAGACAACTTCGATTTCTTCAACAGCGAAAGCCTGATTACCGAATTCAATCAGATGACAATGGGTGTGAAGATCGCCGCGTTCATCATCGGAATCATTGCGCTGCTCGTAGCCGGCATCGGCATCATGAACATCATGCTCGTGTCGGTGACCGAACGGACCCGGGAAATCGGCATCCGCAAGTCGATCGGCGCCAAGCCGCGGGGCATCCTCGCGCAGTTTCTCTTCGAAGCCATTATCCTCTGCAACATCGGCGGTGTTGTCGGCGTTCTGGTGGGGTTCGGGCTGGGCAACGTGATCACCCTGTTCGCACCCTTCGACGTCAACGTGCCCCTGGAGTGGGCCGTCATAGGGATCGTCTTCTGCTCCGCCGTCGGTATCGGCTTCGGGCTCCTGCCGGCGATCCGGGCGTCGAGACTCAACCCCATCGACGCGCTTCGCTACGAGTAATGCCTCTACTGTCGTACGTACGTCACGCGGAAGTCGCGTGTGATGTCGTTGACCAGAGCGTCGACGAGGGCGCCGTAGGCGCGTTCCGGGTCTTTGGCGTCGAAGCGGACCGAGCCCTTCCCGTTCATGCCTACGTGGGCAATAGTGTCGGTTCGCCGTGTCGACCTCGTCCACACCGTCGCGCCCCGGGCGGTTTCGAACATTCGCGAAGACAGCAGCGCGTCGACTTCGGCGCTCATACTCATCGCCGAGCTCAGATTGTTAAGATCGAGCTTCGGCCGCATCTCGGAGACCTCCAGCTCGCCCACAATCACCGCTTCGACTCCGAATTGTTCCTTGATGGCCTTCATCGCGGTGAAATCGAGCTTGTCGCGCCCTAATGTTTCTTTCAGTTCTTCGGCGCTTCCCAGTTCGAGGACGTACACGCCGGGCTGGGACTGCTGCATGGCCTCGATGAATCGCTGGGTCGCAAACGAGGGGAGGGTGCCTTTTGCATCGGATTCGAAATCGACGATGCCGATGACGTCAAATGGCTGCAGATTCACCCGCGGCGGAACCGCGACCATAACGCGTTTGGAGCAGCCGAACACCATTACGGCGGCTGCCAGGAGCAGGATTGCGAGCTGTAGTCGTTTCATGCCGGCCTCCTAGATTTAGCCCATCCCCCCCAAATAGCAAGGAACAAGCCGGACGGTCAACTCTTGGCCGGCCATTTGCTAAGACTCTCCATAAACACATCTTCAACTCCAGATAAGGGAGGCCCGGTATGTCCGGAATATTGATCAGACGAATTACCATGGTCTGTGTCGCGTTGTCGGTATTCGTCGTGTCCGGCTGCGGCGCGGGCTATCGGACGTCGGTCAGAAACGGTCACGAAACCGTTTACTACGTCGACGAAGACGGCAACAAAAGAGTCGTCTACGAGATCGCCAAGGACGGAACCGTGAC
>CBDUWU010000141.1:0-8706 GCA_965371015.1 uncultured bacterium
TAGATGAAATCGATCAATACCCCCCCCCCCTGCCCCAGCCGATCCTGCGAGCAGTTCTCCGGCACAGCGTCGACGGTGCCCCACCACGGGTACTCGTACCCGAACAGGTCGACCATGTCGATTCCCGACTGGAGAAACGGTACATGGTCGTCGTATATCGGGCCGCCATCGAGCGGATGGAAGAACTCGAGTCCCATACGCTCCGCACGGGAGAACAGCTCGTCGGTCAGGCGCGGCGCGTGGGTCCTGGAATAGCCTTCCCGCGCGATGAATGACTCCTTGCCGGCAACCATATCCAGCAGTATCCCGCACACAGGACGGTAATCGGGCCGCGTCGCAGCAAAGTACTTGGAGCCGAGCAGATAGTGGTCGAGATCGCCTTGCCTGCCGTAATCCTCTCCGTCGAAAAACACGAGGTCCACCCCGATGCCCGGATCGTACTCGCCCAGCAGCCTCCCGATCTCGAGGAGCACGGCGACTCCGCTGGCGCCATCGTTGGCTCCCGGCACCGGGCGGGAACGAAGCGAGTCGGCCTCTTCCTCGTCGGCCCACGGACGGCTGTCGTAGTGCGCGGCGAGCATGACACGCCTCTCGTGGCCGGGATAGAAATTGGCGATAACATTGACCAGCGGGATGACGCGGTCGGCGTAAGGATCCTTGACGTCGAAGCGTTGCGCCGAGACCTCACCCCCGGCGCCGACCAGTGTACGCGTGAGGTAGTAGGTCACGCTGTCGCGGGCGGCGCTGCCTGGCAGACGCGGCCCGTACTCCACCTGCTTGATCAGGTGCGTCCACGCGCGTTCCGAATCGAAGGAGGGGTGCGGCCCGTCGCCGCAAGACTGGAGAGCCAGCAATAACAGCAATGCAATTATCGGTTTGTACAATGTGATTCGCTCCTGCGGTCTGTTAGAAGCTGAGCACCGCGCTGACCCCGATGCGCAGCGCCGTCGTCGTCTGGTTCGACGCCTCGGCGAAAGAACGCGAGTAGTCGATGAAGAATCGTCCGTTGAGCGCCCGCGAAAACATGTAGGTAAGGCTCGGCGAAACCTTCAGCGTGCTCAGCATGGGAATGGGCTGAAAAATCTCGGACCCCTCCTGATAGCGTTTGCCGCTGGACCGCGAGTAAACGATGTTGAGGTTCGAATTGAGCGTGCTGGTCCACTTGACTTCTTTGCTGAAGAACGGTATCGGGATCTTGAACCCCGAACCGCCGCGGAAGTCCTTTTTGAGGTCCAGAGCAATGTTCCAGTTGGTGTTCTCAACAATACTGCCGCGGTTATCGCTCATGTCGTTCCTGTAAGACACGGACAACGTGCTGTTGATACCGTTCTTGAACATGAACGTCATAGAGGGCGTCAGCGTCAGTGACTCCCGCTTCGAATCGATATCTCCCTTGCGGCCGGACTCGTTCTTTTCCTGCTTGTACGTCACGTTCGCCGTCGAGCTCTTGAACATCGGCCTGAACAGGGCGAACTTCTCGATACCCGTCCACTTTACACTGATATCGGGAAACGACATGCTCTTCGTTTCCGCTTCGGCCCCGAGCGTGGCCGAATTGGTGAACGTGGCCCTGAACCGGGTCGAGACATCGATATTTTCCGACAGCTGCACCCCGGTATCGAGATTGACCGATAGGCTCGTACTCGTCCGATCGGGCTTGTCCAGAACACCGCCGCTGGTTATGACACCGGACGATTCGGTCAATCCCATCTGGTATTGCCAGGAGGGACGAATGGGGATGCGGGTGTAACTGCTGTTGAAACGCTGCTGCAAGTTGATGTTGACCTTTCGGATGCTCTTTAGAATATTCCCGGCCTTACGGACGGCCAGCATGGGATCCGCACCGCGGCCCGACGCCGTCGTCGAATCCTCTTCCGCGGCCGGCTGCTCCCCACCGGCGCTACCGACTCCCCCGCGCGGCTTCGCCCCGCCGGCCGGCCGCTGGCCCGTCTGGTCGTCTTCATCGAGCCACCCGAACACACCGAATAACTTACCGAAGTACTTGCCAACGTCGAAACGCATCTTCAGCGCCGCCGACCTCTGGTTGGACGCGTTGCGGGTCCCCGCGGGATCGCCCGGACGCACGACGCGGGGACCAGAGTTTTCCGAGTAACCCGTGTTCAGGTTCAGATCCGGAGAGAACGCACCGATGATGAACAGCGGCGGCGGCTTGTAGGAGACCTGCAGCCCGTGGCTGCGGCCGACTTCGCGCCCGATGTCGACCCCATGGAAGTAGTAAGGCCGGTTGAGATCGCGGGACATCGCGCCCTGGAACGAGCTCGTCAATGACCGGAACGGAGAGTAATTCGCCGAACCGTTCATTTTCAGGTCGGCGTCGTAGAAAAACGGCTGTTTGACGAATTGCCCGTTGATGAAACGGTAACTGGTCTTCGTTTTTCTCGAAGCGTTGACGTTGAAATTGAGCGCGTTCAGCCAGTATCGAAACTTCGCACCCCTGATCAGCTTGATCTCCCGCGGTTTCGACCAGTTGATCTGGTAACCCATCGCCCCCGCTATCGTCCTGGAAGTGTCGCGCGAGGAAGGCGACCGGTTTATCCGTTCGCTCAACGAGAAGCTGGTCGTCATCTTGTCGATCGTGTACTTGAACAGGGGATTCTGCGACCTCTTCTTGCCCAGCGAAGTACTGACCGAACGCGACACGTTTTCTGTCCGCAGGCTGTCCCTCATCACAGGGTCGTCGATCTGGGTATCTCCGTTGGGCGTGAAGCGCGGACTGATCGTGGAGCGGCTGTAGTTGGCCGACACCGGGACCGAAAATCCGAACAACGGGATGAAGTGCTCGAGCCGCGTCTTGCCGTTCAAAGCGTAGGACTCGCTGACGTTGCCGCTGCCCCGGCGCGCCCTCAATCCGCGGAAATCGGCGTCCGTCTTGCGCCAGCTCCCCCCGAAGCTCATCACGCCACCGCCGATGTTGACCGACGCGCTGACTCTCTCGGCGAGCCCGAAATCCCGGCGCACCCCGCCCGCGTAAATGTCGTTGATCCATATTTCGCCGTCTTCGAACACCTGCCCGGTCTCGCTGACATTCCGGAGTCCCACGTACAGGAAACGAACATCGAACAGGTTGGGTCTTCGTACGACGCGCACGTCGTAAACCTTGTTCTTGTCGACCTGGTCGCGAATGGTTCCGGTCACTTCGTAGACGGTGTCCGACTGGGCGATCTTGAGTGAAGTAAGATCCTCGATGTTGATCAGCGTGTACGACCACCCGGTCGCCCGATCGAAGAAAGTGTCGGTGATCGGAAACCTGATTTCGTAGAAGTTATTCTCGTCAAACGCCAGACGAAGATAGTACTCGAGATCGGAATGAAACTCGTCCGGGTTGGCGTGCACCCAGAAGTTGAGGTCGCGATAACTCGTGAGGTCGAGCCCCCGGCCGATGAACTGCTTGAATATCCGGGTCTGTGTCCCCGCCGTCAGGCTGTCGTACTTCATGAACATCGACTGTTCCTTCTCGAACACGCCGTTTTCCTCGCGCGGAACGATCGGCGGGTTGTACCGGCCCGGATCCGTTTTGGTGCTGATCCCGCCGATCGCAAAATCAGTCGCGACGGTCTCGTCCGTAATCAGCGTGTCGGCCAGGTCGCGGACACCGTCGAGTTCCCATCGGTTTCCGACGACCTTCATTTCGGCGATCTGGAACCGGCGGCGGCCGACGGCTTCGTCTTCCTGAAATACGGCTTCCACGTCGTCGATCCATATGCGGACGTGGCGGATCTCGTCGAGGCGCGGTTCGTTGCCGCCGGACGCGACGATCACGACATCGTTCATCTTGACCCGGTACAGGCGCCACGAGTCGTTCTGGTGGAATTCCTCGTTGAATCCTTCGTACCCGGGATACGACTCGCGGATGTCGACGACGGCCGTATCGGACAGATCGATGGCGTAGCTGAAGTAGCTGTTTACCTGGTCCATCTGGCCCGAACGGTCGAGGTCCTCGGTATCGTGATAGTTGTTCTTTTCGGTCCCGTTGATCCTGGTGAACCGCCCGTTGATACGCTTCGGCAGATAGTCATCGCCGTTGACGTCGTCATTTACGTCGACGCCGCCTTCCTCAATCCGGGTGATCGCGTCGTTGTTGAAGTCGTTCTTGTTGAACTGCCCGTCGAGGCCCGTGTCGTCCCAGATCGCCTGGAATCCGTCGCGTTCCTGGTCCTCGTTGTTCCACTCGTCCAGCGCCGGTTCGAAAAAGTCTTCGTCGATCCGGCCCATGTCGATCCGCAGGATCCCGCCCCGGTCGTTGGGATCCGGCTTGAAGTCGTTGACCCAGATCTCGAGAAACTGCCCCCGGCTCAGGTCGAGCCCGCCGGAGCCATATCCAGTGATCAGACCGACCCAGTTTCTCGCGGGCCCCTGCAGTATGCCGTCGACCTCGAGGTCCAGCGTCGGGACGAGCGTGTTTTCCCGTTCGTTCAACTCGGGGTTGAAGTCCCTGCGGTGGTTGCCACCCGAATTGGGCTCGATGTTGTACCAGTTGAAACTCTGGGCGCTGTCGGGGTCCATCACCTGATTCTCGTCGGAGGGATCGACGGGCGGGCTGGCCGGACGCCACGACCGCCGGCTGGTCGTGAACCGGTCGGAGTCCTCGATGCCCTCAAAATCCTCGATGTAAGCTTCGCCCCTCGTGTTGGGGTCCGGCAGGCTGCCCGCGATTTCGCCGCTGACGGTCAGCGTGCTCCTCGCGTCGGTATCGACCATGGGCAGTATATTGACCAGCCGCGTCAGGAAGTTCGACCCGTGCTGGAACTGTCCGTTGATACCACCCACGATCGCCCGGGTCGGCTCTTCGCCCAGCCGGGGTTTCTCCGTCGCCGTCCCCTTCGACTCGTACAAAAAGATCGTACCGAGCCGGGCGTTCTTGCTGAAATTGGACTGAGTACTGAAGCCGACGAGCGAGCTCGACGCACCGCCGCCGAACGGCTTGTATTCGTAGTCGATGTTGAGCTTCGAGGTCGGCGTCAGGTCGTTGAGCACTTCCCCCTTGAGTTCGACTTCGCCGGTATCGTAGTTGATCGAATAGTCCCGGCCGCGCGTCAGGGTTCGACCGTCCAGGGTGATCTTCTCGCTGTTTTCGATGATGCTGAGCGCGTCGATTCTAAACGTCTTCGACGTACTCACCGCGCGCACGACGATATCGTACCGGGACGCATCGAAGTACGGGTTGGTGAGCTTCTCGTTGTACATTCGCCAAGAGGCGTCCCACTGGGCCTGGTATTCCTCGTCGTGAAAGCTGAACGTGGTGTCCGTCCAGTCCTTGACCAGGGTCGAATCCGGCGCGAATGCAAAGAGACTCGGAAACTGGAGGATGCCGCGCTGGATGTCCAGCACCTGGTCGATGATATCCACGCGCCCGTCGGAGCCGGGACTGCCCGCCGCGTCGAACCGGTCGAGCCCGAAGATCTTCAGGTACGGCACCGTGGAACCGGTCGGAGTGGAGGTGTCGAGTCTCTGCGTCCGGTCGCGGATTTCGAGCTCGAACGACGCCGGCTCAATGTTAGAGAGCCCGAGGTTGTAGAAGTTTCGCATCATGAAGTCCCAGGTGGGGGCGGTCTCTTTCTGGTTGCTGTCCTTGATCAGCTCGAGCACCGTCGTGTCGCGCTCGCCCCCGGCAACGGTGATGCCGTACGAGGAGTACGTGCCGCCGATCTGTTGATTCCCGCCCGGATTGCGGTTGAAATAGGTCACAGCGATGGCCTCGTCCTCCCGTGCCGACGACCTCAGCACAACACCAACGACCAGCGAATCGCTGCCCACCGCAAGGATAAGATCGTAGTCGGTCCCCGGCTGGAGCAGCTTGAAGGGCAGGTTGACTTCGATGTGGAGCGGGTCGGTCGGTTTGGGTTTGATGTTGTTCCGGATATCGTCGACGGCATCATTCAACTCGGCCCCTGTGCCCGTCGGGTCGACGAACGCCCGGCCCCACTCCCAGAGAAAGGTCGCCGTCGAGGTCTGGCTCTCGGGGAACGACTGCCACACCTCGATCGGCCGGTCCCCCGGATCGCTGGGGTCGGGCTTGAGGAGGTCCCCCGGATCGAAGACGAACGGAGAGTTGAAAAAGAAATACTTGTTGCGTATGAAGCCGATGTCCTGGATTACACGCTCCTCGGTCTGGCCCAGGCCGCCGCCGCCCGTGGGTGAGAAGCTCGCGCCCGAAGTTTCGCCCTCCTGCTTGCTCGCGATCACTGTCAACTCGGTCGCCCCGATCTCGGCCAGCATCTTGACTCCAAACAGACCGGTGGAGGCGGTGGAAAAGCTGATAAGGTTGGATCCGGTCAACGACAGGCTCATGTTGCCCAGATCGATGCGCTTTATCACGTCGTCCTCGTAGCCCTCATACCACAGCTGAATATTGTTGGCCTTATCCAGCAATTGCTGGCTGGAGTGATCGACCTGGATGAACACCTTGTCGCCGATCGTGCCCGACAGCGTCACGTCGAGCTTTTGCTCCATGTCCAGCGAGGGAAAGAGCGACTGTTTCTGCTGCCCCTCAACCCCGATAAAGGGATCGACCCGCCGGGACTCGCCCGCGAACGTGATCTCCTCGCGGCCGGAGATGTTGATATGGGTGTTCTTGCCCGGCCCGAAGATCGACTCGAGCTGCCTGGGCATCGGCAGCGGGATGTCGACGCTGATCAAGCCCTCGCGCCGTTTGTCGGTCATGCTCCGCTGCTGGGAAGTGACCGAAGTCACCACCGCCTGGCGCCACGTCTCCCGCAACGAAGCCACGCGCACCCGCTCGGCGACGTCGGCGATGCTGACCAGCTCGATTTCGAGGCCGGGAATAGTCACGTCACGCGGTTGATACGTGTAGAACTCGCCTTCTTTCGTCTCGACGACGTCGAACGCGTAGACCCGGGGATAGGTGCAGGTAAGGCGATAGCCCCCGACGCCGAAGTGGTCGACAATCTGGTTCGTCCGCCGGAAGTCAGACTTGAGAAAATGCGGGATCCTGTAGCGGGGACCGAACTCGATCGTCGAATAGTCGAACGGGGGAATGGTGTCCCAGACGGCCTCCGGATACATGTTGAGGTCGTCATAGGCCTTGATGACGTCACGAAGGTCGATCGCGAAGTTCAGGTCAGGGTCGGGCTCGGGTGTCTGCGCCAGAGCACTGCCCGACAGCAGGCACACACCGACCGCCGTCAATATCCAGATGAACAGGCGGAAGTTGTAGATTCTGGATGGAGACGCAAACGTAATTCCAGGCACTGTACAACCAGTCTCTCGGGGGCGTGAAAATCACCTGCTTTGTGGGGACGAAACTTTTCTTGAACTGTTCAAGAAATCGTATCGGGACGGACTCCTCATCACCAAACGTATGTCCATCAAAGAGGACAGAATCCGCCTCATGTGTCACCTTTTAGCTACAGCTACACACACACCGATACCCCCCCACCTGCTTCGATCTCTCGGGGACCGACAACCGGGTTCCGCGACGTCGCGGTCAGGGGGTACGATCAAGAAACTACTTGTCGATAAACCAATTGTTGGTGATTATAACAGTGGCCAGCCGAGGACTCCTTCCGGGCGTGTGAAATATGTTTATTCTTGAGCGATACATACTCCGAAACTACATCGGCCCGTTCGTCTTCTCGATGTCGATCATAACCTTTGTGTTCATAATGGATTTCATCATCAGGTACATCGATCTGTTTCTCGAGAAAGGGGTCAGGTTTCACATTGTCCTGCAGGCGTTCCTGCTCAGTCTGGGACACATGTTTGCATTAATTATACCAATGGCCGTTTTACCCGCGACGCTGATGAGTTTCGGCAACCTGGCTTCCGAAAACGAGATAACCGCGATGAAGTCGAGCGGCGTCAGCCTGTACCGGATGATAGTGCCCGGCCTCATCGCGGCGGTGTTCCTCACATTCGGGCTGGTTTACTACAACAGCTATGTTCTGCCCGAGACCAACCACGCGCTCTTGAACCTGCTGATCGACATCAACCGCAAGAAGCCCACGGTGGAACTCCAGCCCAACACGACGATCACCGCGTTCAAGGGATACTCCATCTACTTCCGCGAGAAAAACGACCGGACCGGCGAGATCGTCGACGTCAAGATCATCAAGCACGCCAAGAAGGGCGTCTATCCGACCACGATCAACGCGGAGTCGGGCCGGCTGGTCTTCCTGCAGGCGGAAAACGTGTTGCGCTTCGACCTCGTCAACGGCGAGATCGGCGAGCTGCCTTCCAAGAAGGACCTCAATACCTACCGGCACACCCGTTTCAAGAAATACACGATCAACATCAAGGACGTGGACCGGTCGCTGCAACGGACTGATCGCAAGCACCGCGGCGACCGCGAAATGAGCGTCCAGATGATGAAGGAAAAAATTGAAAACATTTACGCCGACATGGCCCTCTCGGACGCCAAGATCCTCAAATCGGCCAATGCACGCATGAATTCCGCTTTGGAACTGCTCGACCCGGAAGTCCGCGCCGTCAAGTTCAAAGCGGAGTCGGGAGATTCGATCGCGGCGGCGGGCGATCGCGGCGGACGCCGGCGTGCGCCGGTGACGATCCGCCAGACATCCGGCGGCGGATCGAAGCCGCCGTCTATCAAAACGCGCGCCGAATACATCACGAGGCAGGAAATCGAGACGCAGGTGACCACAACAGCGTCGTACGTCCGGCAGATCAATCGTTATAGCGTCGAGATTCACAAGAAGTATTCCATTCCCT
>CBDUWU010000142.1:0-8703 GCA_965371015.1 uncultured bacterium
GTGTATCTTTGAGTTTATATACTTTTCACGCCCGGACAGCAGGGTATTCGGCGAGAAAGTCGACAAAATCCGGCGGAGGCTCGGACACGTTCTCGCGACCAACCATCCGGTCGAGGCCGATATCGTGATATCGGTGCCGGATTCCAGCAATACATCCAGTCTGGGTTTTGCCCAGGAGTCGAAGATTCCGTTCGAACTGGGGCTGATAAGGAACCACTACGTGGGTCGTACGTTTATACAACCGAGCCAGACCTTGAGAGAGGGAACGGTCCGGTTGAAATTCAACACCGTCGCAGGCGTGTTGAAAGGGAAGAGAGTAGCGGTGGTGGACGACTCGATAGTACGTGGTTCGACCATGCGAAAACTCGTTGTGATGCTCAGAAACGCCGGCGCTACGGAGGTGCACCTTCGTATAGCGTCACCCCCCATCAGGTTTCCCTGTTACTACGGGATTGATATGCCGTCGTCGGCAGAATTGATCGCCTCGTCCAAATCGGTCGAGGAGATTTCGAAGTTTCTCGGTGTAGACAGCCTCGAGTACCTCACTCTGGAGGACTTGAGGTCGTGTGTCGACGACCCCGAGAATTTTTGCTACGCGTGCTTTGACGGCGAATATCCGGTCCCCCTTTCTCCTGACCTCGATAAATCGGCGCTCGAAAAAGATCCGGTCATCCGCACCTGATGGGTGAACCGGTAGCGGCGAATTCCGCCGCCGTCTTTTTTGCGCGGTAAAACCTGGGCGACGTACGCCGATGGCGCACGGCCGTTCCCGTGGTGGCATTTCTGTGAGATACAGGATGAAATTCGAGAAACGTGGTTCGGTCCGTTTCACGTCCCACCGGGACGTCGTACGGATCGTACAGCGCAGCATTGCGGCTGCCGGTATTCCTGTGGCATACAGCCAGGGGTACCACCCGCACATGCGGATGTCGTTCGGCCCGCCGCTCAAGACGGGCTGGGACGGTTTCGACGAATACATGGACGTCCACCTCGAAGAACCCGTGGCATCGCTGCCGGACCTCTGCAACGCGTTTCTACCGGAAGGGCTGCACGTACTGGCGTGCTCCGGCGTTGCCGACGGCGTCCCCAAACTGGCCAATGATATTTGTGCGGCCAGCTACCATGTCCGTGTCAGGCGGGAGGATCTGGAAGCGGGGGTGGAAACCGGCGCGACGGCGCTGGCACGGATCAATGAACAAGTCAAGGCCCGGTTCGACGGATCGGACGATACGGCGGGAGACGTTCCCAGGGTTATCGATGTGTCGGCACAGACCGACGGCGACGACCTCAGTATCGAGTACACCAGCACCATGCATTCCGGTCGAGTCGTTGTGCCGCTCGAGTTAGCGGCAAAGTACGGTGGCACCGGCGAACTGTTGACTCCTCTGAGAGTCGCCAGGAGCGCCCAGTTCGTGATGAGGAGCGGGGAGTATCTGTCACCGTTGGACCAGGCTGTACTACAAGGAACACAATGAAAGAAGTATTGATCAATTCGTCTTCGCTCGAAATCCGGATCGCTATCGTGGAAGATGGTGAGCTGGTCGAGTTCATGGTCGAGCGGGAGCAGACGAGGCGCCTCGTCGGAGACATCTACCTCGGGAGGGTCAACGCGATACTCCCCGGGATCCAGGCGGCGTTCGTCGATATCGGCTATGAGAAGGCGGGTTTCCTGCACGCCAGCGATCTGCACGCTTCGAGGGAAGCACTGGCGCAGATGGAGGGCGGCGTCGATATCGATGACGACAACGACAACGACAACGACAACGACAACACCAAGGGCGATTCGCCTCCCGCCCGCCGCCGCAGTTCGCGCGGCGGACGCGGACGCGGTGGCAGAAGCGGCCGCAGTCCCCGGAGTTCCAGGGGGGGGCGCGGACGCGCGCGGGATTCGCGACAGCAGAACGGTCAGCTGTCGATCGAAAAGATGCTGCACAAGGGACAGGAAATCCTCGTGCAAGTGACCAAGGAAGCCATCGGCACCAAGGGGCCGAGATTGTCGACGCAGATATCTTTGCCCGGCCGCTACGTCGTTTATATGCCGAACATGGATTATCTCGGTGTTTCGCGGCGTATCGAGTCGCGGCAGGAACGCTCGCGGCTCAAGGCCCTGATCAGCCAGAAGAAGCCGGCCAACTGCGCTATCATTGCGCGGACGGCTTGCGAGAACGTCGAGGATCGCCAGATTGCGGCCGACATCAGCTATCTGCACCGACTATGGCAGGACGTCAAGAAACGGTCTGAAAAATCGGCGGCGCCAGCCATGATCCACGAGGAAGTTGGTTTGCTGGTCGGCATGGTGCGGGACATCCTTACCGACGACGTTGACCGGATCCTGCTGGACAGCGACAAAGAATACCGCAAACTCACGCGCTACCTGCGAACGTTCAGCCCGCAGAGCACATCGAGGGTCAAGCACTACAAGGACAAGACGGCGATGTTCGACCGCTACAACATCGAGGCCGAAATAGAAAAGTCGCTCGACCGCAAAGTGTGGCTCAAGAAGGGCGGCTACCTGATTTTCGATCATACCGAGGCGCTGGTGGCGGTCGACGTCAACACGGGGCGATTCGTGGGCAAGAAGGACCAGGAGGAAACGATCTTCGAGACCAACATGCTCGCCGCCAGGGAGGTCCCGAGGCAGTTGCGGCTCCGGGACATCGGCGGAATCATCGTCATCGACTTCATCGACATGGAGAGCGAGGGGAACAAGAAAAAGCTTCTGTCGGAAATACGGCATTACCTCCGCAAGGACCGGTCTCGGTCCAAGGCTTTTGCCGTGAGCGACCTGGGACTGGTCGAAGTGAGCCGCAAGCGCGTCCGTCCCAGCTTGCTGCACTTTTTCAGCGAAGAATGTCCCTATTGCAACGGAATCGGGAAAGTCCTGTCGTTCGAATCCCTGGCGACGAAGATCGAGCGCTGGATTCGCCGGGTCGGGGCCAAGAGTCGCGAGAAAAAGATCCAGCTCAGGGTCAACTCGTCCCTGGCGATTTTTCTCGAAGAGGAGCGCGCCGAGGTATTCGACGCCCTCTCGCGCCGGTACAAGATGAAGATCGAGATACAGGACGATCCGCGGCTCCACCGCGAGGATTTCAAGGTGGTCTCGCTTTCCTCGTTCAGGGACCTCGTTCAAGAACTAGCTTGACAGGGCGCCGGAAATGTAATATTAATTTGAGGTTATTTTGCGCAGGGGGCCGGCCGGTGCCGGGCCCGTAACCAGCTAGCAGCAGGAGAGTTACAGTGTATGCGATCGTAGATATCGGCGGGCGCCAGTTCAAAGCGACCCCGGACGCGGTTCTTCGCGTGCCCCGTATGGCGACGGAGGTCGGCGGCGAGATCACTCTGGACAGGGTGATGCTATGGTCAGACGACAATTCCGTCGAGATCGGCAGCCCCTTCGTTGAGGGCAAGACGGTCCGGGCCGAAGTCATCCGCCACGGTAAGGATAAGAAAATTATTGTTTTCAAGAAAAAGAGACGTAAAAAATACCGGCGCAAGAATGGTCATCGGCAGCAATTTACCGAGCTCAGGCTCACAGGTTTCGCCGGTTGACCGCCGGGTCAAGTGAGGGTTCGATATGGCTCACAAAAAAGGTGTAGGCAGTTCCAAGAACGGACGTGACAGCCATGGGCAGCGTCTCGGTGTGAAGCGCTTCTCCGGTCAGACGGTGAGCGCGGGTTCGATCCTCGTGCGCCAGCGCGGCACGAAGATCCACCCCGGCGTCAACGTCGGCAAGGGCAAGGACGACACTCTGTTCGCCAAAATCACCGGAATCGTCAAATTTGAGGACTTTGGCAGGAATAAGAAGCGCGTCAGCGTGGTCGAAGCCACGTAGGACCGGCAGGTTCCGAAACTCCGGGACCCCTAGCCTCAGTATCCCCAACATCCAACGATCATTCGACTCACGGTCCAGAGGAGGAAATTCCGATGGGCCGTGAGTCTTTTATTGTAGTGCTGCCGGCGAGGTATGGCTCTACGCGGTTTCCCGGCAAGCCCCTCGCGGAGATTGCCGGCCGGCCCCTCGTCGAGTGGGTTTACCGGCGGGCCCTGGAAATCCGCGGGGCCGGCGCCGTGATCGTTGCCACAGACGACAGGCGTATCGTGGAAGCGGTCGAATCTTTCGGCGGAAACGTCGTCATGACGGACAAATCGCACCGCACTGGTACCGACCGCGTGGCGGAGGTCGCGCGGTCCGGCGATCACGCAATCGTCGTGAATCTCCAGGGTGACGAACCGATATTCGATCCTGTCACCGTGGAAGATCTGGTGGAGTTGCTCTCGTCGGATCCGTCGACCGACATCGCGACCGCTTGTCACCCGGTGGCATCCGATGAAGAATATCACGATCCGAACATCGTCAAAGTAGTGACCGACAGGGAGGGGCGCGCGTTGTATTTCTCGCGCTCGCCATTGCCCAGCGGCGCCCTGGCGCCGGGTGGGTTCCGCGCCCGCCGTCACGTGGGGATCTACGCGTACCGGAGAGATTCCCTGTTCCGGTTTACTTCATTGGAGCCTACGCCTCTCGAACGCGCCGAGCGTCTGGAGCAGCTGCGTGCGCTGGAAAACGGGATGATCATACGAGTTATCGAGACGGGGCAGCCAACCGTAGGAGTGGATGTCCCCGGCGACGTAATAAAAGTTGAAAAGGAACTGGGCAGAACCTACACTGACCTCGATCCACAGCCGGATAACCCGACGAACGGGGCATAAAACAACGCCAGGATCAACGGCGTAACACACTTCCTCGAACCTTCAAGGGCGGACATCATGAAGTATATATTCGTAACGGGTGGCGTTGTTTCATCGCTGGGCAAAGGTATCGCGGCGTCTTCGATCGGGTTGCTCCTGAAACAACGTGGCCTGCGCGTATTACTTCAGAAGTTTGATCCGTATATCAATGTCGACCCGGGAACGATGAGTCCGTTTCAACACGGGGAAGTATTCGTCACCGACGATGGTGGCGAGACAGATCTCGACATCGGACACTACGAACGATTCACCGACCGGAACCTGTCGCAACATCAGAGCGTCACCACCGGCAAGGTGTACCAGGCCGTCATTCAGCGCGAACGCGCCGGCGGTTATCTGGGCAAGACCGTCCAGGTGGTTCCGCACATTACCAACGAGATCAAGGACCGGGTCAAGGCGGCCGGCCAGGGCGGCGACGCCGACGTCGTGATCACCGAAATCGGCGGCACGACGGGCGATATAGAGAGCCTGCCGTTTTTGGAAGCCTGCCGGCAGTTGAGGCTGGAAATGGGGCAGGAGAACTGCCTGTTCGTCCACCTGACCCTGGTGCCGTATATAAAGGCCGCGAAGGAGCTCAAGACCAAGCCGACCCAGCACAGCGTCAAGGGACTGCAGGAAATAGGGATACAGCCCGACATTCTGCTCTGCCGTACGGAGGTTCCGCTGGGGCACGAAATCAAGGAAAAGATCGCGCTGTTCTGCAACGTGCGCGAAGAGTCGGTCATCGAAGCCCGTGACGCGGCGTCGATTTATCACGTCCCGATTCACTTCCACAAAGAGGGCATTGACGACATTATCGTCAAGTTGATGAAATTCGATGTCCCCGAGCCCGACTTGACCGAGTGGGAAGCAATGTTGCGGCGCATGCGGGAGGCGGACGATGAGATCAGGATCGCCGTGGTCGGCAAGTATATTCAGATCGTGGACGCATACAAGTCAATCCGCGAAGCTTTCACACACGCGGGTGTACACAACGATGTCCATGTCGATGTCAAGTGGATCGACGCGGAAGATGTGGAGAAGGTCGGCGCTGAAGAAGCATTCTCCGATGTCAGCGGGATACTGGTGCCCGGTGGATTCGGAGAACGCGGCATCGCCGGCAAACTGGAAGCGGTGCGTTACGCCCGGGAAAACAAGATTCCGTTTCTCGGTATCTGCCTCGGTCTGCAGTGCGCCGTCATCGAATTCGCCCGCAACGTATGCGAAATCGAAGACGCCGATAGTTCCGAGTTCAATCCCAACACCAAAAATCCCGTGATCGATCTCATGGAAGATCAGCGATCGATCAAGAAAAAGGGGGGCACGATGCGGCTGGGGGCATATCCCTGCCGGATCAAGCCCGGGACGCTGGCGGAAAAGTGTTACGGAGATACCGACATCAGCGAACGGCATCGTCACCGGTGGGAAGTCAACAACGCCTACCGCGAGACCTTCGAGCGTCACGGCGTCGTGTTTTCGGGCACTTCACCCGACGGTCATCTCGTCGAAATGATCGAGCTTCGCAATCATCCGTACTTCATCGCCGTCCAGTTTCACCCCGAGTTGAAGAGCCGCCCCAATCGTCCGCACCAGCTGTTCTTCAACCTGGTAAAGGCGGCTAAGGAACAGGCCAACCTCAACTCGTCCAGCGAGCAGTTGAGTGCCTGACGGCCCTCGGGACACAAGATGAACCAACCGGTTACGTGTGGCAAATTTGAATTCGGCGGTGGCGCCGCTCCAATGTTGATAGCGGGGCCGTGCGTCATCGAATCGGAAGCGATCGTCATGTCGATAGCCGAGGCGATTGCCGCGACACCCGCCGCAAAGGACTTTCAACTCGTTTTCAAAGCCAGCTACACCAAGGACAACCGGAGCGCGACAGGGAGCTACCGTGGAACCGGTCTCGAAGAGGGACTCCGTATCCTCGAAAAGGTGAGGTCCGAGACCGGCCTGCCCGTGATCTCCGACGTCCACAGCGTGGAAGAAGTGGTGGCGGCCGGGGAGGTGCTGGACATCGTACAGATACCGGCGTTCCTCTGCCGCCAGACGAGTCTTCTCGAAACGGCCGCGCGATCCGCCGCCGGGCGCGGGTATGCGATCAACGTCAAGAAGGGCCAGTTCATGGCGCCGGAAGACATGAATAACGTCGTGGGAAAGATCGTGGCGGCGGGCGGCCCGACGCCGCTACTCACCGAACGGGGCACGACTTTTGGCTATCACAACCTGGTGGTGGATTTTCGCGGTTTCGCGCGGATGAGAGCCACCGGGTGTCCTGTTATTTACGACGTTACCCACAGCCTGCAGCGCCCGGCCGGACTGGGAGACGTGTCGGGCGGTGAGCCCGAACTGGCCGGCATGATGGCACGGGCGGCCGCCGCCGTTCCGGTCGACGGGTTGTTCATCGAGACCCACCCGCGGCCGGACGAGGCGTTGAGTGACGGAGCGTCGATGCTGCCGTTCGACCGCTTCGCGGAGCTGGTCGCACAGGTGGCGCGGGTATTCGAACTGGCGCGGCAGTTTGACATTGAGTAGATTGCCCGGTATACCAACGTGACAGTATCCCCGGGAAAGGCCGATCAAACCGTGAAACCGGAATCAACGACGGAAAAACCAGTGACGCGAAACGAATCCGCAGACAACCCGAACAGTGAAATCCTGCGTCTCGCTCGTGAGGTATTCGACGACGAAGTCGGCGGGCTGGAGGCGGTCCGCGACCGGCTGGACGCTTCGTTCGTCAGCGCCGTCGACACTATCGCCGGCCGGGGCGGGCGCCTGATCGTGTCCGGGGTGGGCAAGTCGGGCCTGATCGCCAAGAAGCTGGCGGGCACGCTGACGAGTACGGGCACACCGAGCTTCTACCTGCACCCTGTGGAGGCGGCGCACGGCGACCTGGGCCTCGTCAACCCCGGCGACGTGGTCATGATCATATCCAAAAGCGGAATGAGTGACGAGCTGCGGCCGTTCATCCCGCCACTGCGCAAGCTGGGCGTTAAAATCGTCGCCATGACAGGTTCCGAAAAATCGTTTCTCGCAAAGAACGCCGATGTCGTCCTCGATATCCAGGTCGACCGGGAAGCGGGCAAGCTCGGACTGGCGCCGACGACGAGCACGACGGTTGCTCTGGTGATGGGACACGCGATCGCAAGCGCGCTGGTGGAACGAAACGGCTTTACGGCCGAGGACTTCGCCCGTGTTCACCCGAGCGGTATTCTGGGCAAGCGGCTCACGCTTACCGTTGCCGAGTTGATGCGCAAAGGTGACGATGTGCCGCTGGTCCACCAGGGTACGATGCTCAGCGATGCGTTGTCCGAGATCATGGACAAGAGCATCGGGTGTACGGGGGTGACGGACGACGACGGCGTCCTGGTGGGTATTGTCACGGATGGCGATCTGAAGCGTATTCTGGCGCGGCAAACGGACGCGCTGAAACAGCCCGTCAAGGACCTGATGACGCTGGACCCGAAAACTTGCGACGCGGACATGCTGGCCGCGGACGCGCTCGCCATGATGGAGCTGAACCGTCCGGGTCCGCTGCTGATGTACTTCATTGTTGACGACCGCGGATGCCCCCGCGGCCTGCTCCACCTCCACGATATCCTCAAAGCCGGCCTCACGGCTGAGTAATCCCGCCACCCGCTGCAAAGATTGGGTTGTGCCTCTGAAATTGTTTCTGGCCCGGGTTGTGCAATACCCCTGGCGTGAAGACGACCGATACCGCGTCCACTCGCTGGAGCCCTCCCCACTGCCCCAATCCCAACTGCCGATACCACAGCCCCTTAGTGACGGGGTGGCGCTACAAGCGTGCCGGTTTCTTCGTGCGACAATGCGCACCCGACTGTATACAACGTTACCGGTGTAAATCGTGTCACAGATGCTTCAGCACGCAGACGTTCTCGACGACGTACTGGCAGAAACTCCCCGGCCTCGACAAGCTGATCTATATGAAAGCGGTGGGCGGGATGGCCAACCGTCAGATCG
>CBDUWU010000143.1:0-8485 GCA_965371015.1 uncultured bacterium
CGATCGACGACATGCTGGTGAGGCTGGCGAAAGAGAAATGGCAGGAATAGTGGCGCGGAGGTTACTGCCGGGTCGTTGAACCCGGGCCGTTTCCTCTGGCCGCAGGATTGAGCTTCTCGAGTTCCAGCACGCGGCCGCCCTCCTTGTACTCCACGGTATCCATTATTTTCCGCATGAGGAATACCCCACGTCCCGACGCCCGGTGCACGTTGTCGCCGCTGCGCGGATCCGCCACGCTGTCGAAGTCAAATCCCGCGCCCTGATCGCGCACGCGAATGCGGATGCGCGAATGACTCAGGTATATTTGTACGTTGACCTTTTTCTCCGGTTGCGACTTGTTGCCGTGGATGATCGCGTTGGTGATCGCTTCGTCGCACGCCAGCGGTATATTGATGCGCGCGTCGGGCTGCGAAAACCCAAATTCCTTGAGCAGCATGGAAATCTCATAGTTTATTCCCAGGACATAGGACAGGTCACTGGGAATCAGAAAATCCATGCGAATCTGTCCACGACGCATCAGGTCGGGATGGCGCTTGAAACTGGGAATGTTGGGGGCGACGCTTTCGATCTCGCGCACCAGGTCGATCTGATCGAACGGGGGCAGCATGACGCGGTGGACGCCGACCGCCTGGAGCCGGTGTTCGCACTGCTGGTCACACGCTTCGAGTATCACGACGGGTACTATCTGCGGAAAATCGATACGCAACTGGCGCACGCCGGAAATATCGATGTCGTGTCCGAATCGTTCGGCGAAAACGACGAAAGCGAGGCCGGTTTTTTCGGCGATGCCGAGTTGCGCCAGCAGTTTCGGCACGTCCGGATAGAAATCTATTTCGGGGGGGACGTTTGTACACTCGGTGCGAATCCGTTCGAAAAACGACGGATCGGATACCACAGCATAGACGGGCGGACCGTTCTTTCCGCCTTGTGGAATTACGGGGTCGGGGGTTCCTGAATCAGAAGACTTCCTGGCCATCCGCCAATATCTCGTTCAACGCTTCTTTGAAGTAGTTTGTCGAGTTGGCCAGATCGGGACCGACCTTCTCCTTGTACAACTCCCAGGATTTCTTGATCTCCTCGCCGAGCACGGTCATCAGCGTGCCATCCTCGAGGGCCTGGTCCCGTCTGTCCTGGTTGTAGCACAGGATATCGGAAACGAGGACGCGCGCCAAGCGCTTTGCGCGGTCGTCCTTGGACCGGCCGCCGCGTTTCGACTTGGCCGATTTCGTCGGTTGCGCCGGCTCGGCTACCGGCTGCGCCGGCTGCGCCGACTCCGCCGGGGGGGCCGCTGCCGCGGCCGGTGCCACGGGCTCCGCTACCGGCTGCGCTGGCTGCGCAGGCTGCGCCGGGGGTGCCGCTACCGCGGCGGGTGCCACGGGCTCCGCTACCTGCTGCGCTGGCTGCGCAGACTTCGCCTGCTGCGCCGGCTGCGCAGACTCCGCCGGGGGAAGCGCCGTGTCGACAACGGGGGGCGCCGGCTGCGCCGAATTCGCCGGTTGCGCCGGATCGGGTGCCGGGTCCGGGGTGTGCTCAACCGCGGGGTGTGCGCTCGGTACCGGGCTCTCAACAGCCGGCGCGGGCGTGGCAACGCCGACGGGCGCCAGTTGCGGAACCAGCGTGAACACGGCGGTGCATTTCGGGCAGCGGACTTTGAGCGGGTTTTCCGGCACTTTGTCCTCTGGCAGAAAGTATTTGGCGGCACATCCCTGGCACTGAATGATCATTTCAAGACACCCCTCGTGGGTAAAAATGCACACTTCGCCTCGAAAACGCAACGCGATGTGGCGAATGAAGTCGGTTTGGTAGTCTCGGCGTAACAATAAGCAACTATCACGCCAGCGGCGGCCCTCAAATCACCGTACCGGCCATCATATCCGCGGATACAATCGTTTTCAGGAATTTCCGGCATACCTGTCCATCGGCTGTTTCCAGTCCGGGATCGTCGTCGAGCAACCGGCGAACGGCCTTGCTGGCCATCTCTACTAACTTCCTGTCCCGCAATGGATTGGCGAGCTTGAAACCTGGCACCCCGTGCTGGCGCACACCGAGGAACTCGCCAGGCCCCCGGATCCGTAGATCCTCCTCGGCAATCCGGAATCCGTCGGACTCCCTTACGAGGACGTCGAGCCGTTCGAGGGACTCCCCGGATACGGATTCTCCGAGCAGCAGAAAGCAGTGACCCTCCCGCCCCCCCCGGCCGACCCGGCCGCGAAGCTGGTGGAGCTGCGACAACCCGAAACGCTCCGGGTGATGGACCACCATGACGGTGGCTTCGGGTACATGGACACCAACCTCGATGACGGTTGTCGATACCACCGCGCTCACGTCGCCGTCGGAAAACCGCCGCATAGTTTCTTCTTTTTCCGCCATTGACATCCGGCCGTGGAGGAGCCCCATTGGAACGCCGGAGAACGGACCGTTGGTCAGGTCTTCGTACGCTGTCACCGCCGCCTCGAGGTCCTGCTTCTCGGTCTCCTCGATCAGGGGGTAGAGGAAAAACGCGCGGTTTCCCGCTTCGCATTGTTCGCGCACGAACTGGTACATCGCTTCCCGTTTTTCCGCACGGACCATCCGCGTTTTGACCGGCGCCCTCGTGGCCGGCATCTCGTCGATGATAGACAGGTCGAGGTCGGCATAGGCGGTCAGTGCCAGAGACCGCGGGATCGGGGTCGCCGTCATCACGAGCATATGGGGCGTCGTGTCGCCCTTCAACAGCACAGCCCGCTGCCGGACGCCGAAACGGTGTTGTTCATCGATGACGACCACACCGAGGTCGCGAAATCGAACGTCCGACTGGATGAGCGCGTGTGTCCCCACGACGACCTGGACACGCCCCGAGGCGATCGCGCTCTGGATCTCCCGCTTCCGCGACGCCTTGAGCGAACCGATCAGCAACGCTGATTCCACCCCCAGGCGTTCGAAATCAGGCCGAAGCGTCTGATAATGCTGCGCCGCCAGAATCTCCGTCGGCACCATCATCGCCGACTGATGACCCGACTCAACGCCGGCCAGGAGTGCCGCCGCTGCAACCACGGTCTTACCCGATCCGACATCCCCCTGCAGCAGGCGGTTCATCCCGCGCGCGGACACGACGTCGCCGTGGATCTCATCCAGCACGCGCTGCTGGGCGCCGGTGAGCTCGAAACCGAGACCGTCGAGAAACCGCTTCTCGAGCTCGAAGCCCGCGGTAAGCGGCGGCCGGTTCGGGTTCTTGTCGCGGTGCATCCGCTGGAGCGAAAATATCAGCTGGATGTAGAACAGCTCCTCGAACTTCAGCCGGTTCTTTGCTTTCAGGAACGCCTCTTCGCTCCCCGGAAAATGCATTTCACGGATCGCGCGGGCGCGCGAGTGCACGTCCAGATCGGCGATCGCCGCCGCGGGGAGGTTTTCCTCGATGGCCCCTTTGTACTGCTCCAGTGTGCGCGAGATCAACCTCCGCAGAAACCACTGCGACACCCCCTCGGTGAGACCGTAGACGGGCACGATTCGTCCCGCGCTGACAAGCTCTTCGTCAAGGGCGTCGCCGACGACCTCGAACTCGGGATTCACAATCTGCCGCTGCCCCTTGTAGATCCGGACCTGCCCCGTGAGGATGACCTCTGTTCCCGGCTTTAAATGGCGCGCCAGATACGGCTGGTTGAACCAGACCACCTGTATCACGCCGGTATCGTCTCCTACAGCCGCGGTGATGATCGGACGGCGCCGACGGGAGTTGCGGCCGGCGGAGGTGAGAATCCGACCGAGCACGGTATCCTCCACCCCTGGCTGGAGTTCACCGATGGGGCGTAATTCGCGCCTGTCGTAATATTTTCTGGGATAATGGGTCAGAAGGTCGTTCACGTTTTCCAGACCCAGCCGTGCCAGTTTGAGCGCACGCGCCGGCCCTACCCCTTTGAGGTACTGGCAATAATCTTCGAGCGAGGATTCTTTTTTCATCGGCTTTATTGTACGCCATCGCCCAGCGCCGGTCTACCCGGTCGCCAGCCACCGGCAGTGACATAAATTCTCAATAAACTGCGCTTCAAGGTCTGCTCGAAGCGCAGCCTGTTATCTCATCCAACTTAAAGAGTTTCGAGATTCTCGGATCGAGCGGGGGGGGGCGGTGCGATATTCGTGCGGCCCGACCGATTGACAAGGGGGAATAACGTGGATACACTAGTGATTGAAGGGATTCTCGGGAAATTGTAGCAGCTTAGATTCTGGGACAAATATTCCTCTTCCTGTATCCTCGTTCCAAGTATTTAGGAGTGCGTTTCTCTGGGAGTCCTTTCTTTATGTGCTCCCCCCGCTTTCCTTTATTCCCACACACTCACACTCCTCCACTGTCATCCTGATTCCTTAATAAACCAGGCTATCGGGCTGAAACAGGATTGTACCGCAGGCACAATCCTGTTTCGTCCAGATGCCTATCGTAATCTAGGCATCTGGAAGCTTCATTTTCTCCACGGTAAGCAGCGTACGCGCTAGCAGATTCGACGGGTGGCGGGAAATAAAGCCCCTCAGGAGCGCGTCGGCGTCACGACCGTTACCGTCACGCCGGAGCGCGACCACGAATCCGAATACCGCATCGGCGTAGTCGTTGTTCAAAGCGAGACTTTCCTGATACGCGTCCCGCGCCGACTGCGGCTCTCCCCTTTCGAGTCGGATGTCGCCGAGTATCTTGTGCAGGTCGGGGTAGTCCTGGTGCAATTCGATCGCGTCCAGAATCAGCCGCTCCGCCTCGGTGTAGTTCCGTTCCCGGTAATGGACGAGCGCCAGCTTCTTCTTCGACTCCACAAAGTCCCCGTCGATTTCCAGTGACTCTCCCAGGAATTTCTTGGCCTCTTCGATGCGGCCCATTTCCAGACAGGCCGCGCCCAGCATGCAAAGGGCGTCGGCGCGGCGAGGCGTTTCCCGCACCTGCCGTGCAAAACTCTCCTCGGCATCCTGCCAGTGGCCGCGGTCCATCGCGAGAAGTCCCGCGTCCATCTCGGCGGGAAACAGGCTGGGCTGCAGCCGCAGAGCCTCTTTTAATTCGGCCGCCGCACCATCGCCGTCGCCGAGACCGTGGAGAGAGAGGCCCAGCAGGTAGTGCGCCTTGGCGTAATCCTGCGAGATCGTAATTGCCCTCTCGAACGCCTCCCTCGCCAACTTGAAGTCACCAAGCGACATCTCTACGATCCCGGTCTGGCAATGGATGTCGGCGTAGTCGGGATTGAGTTGGCGTGCCCGATCCAGATAAGACCTGCTCAACAGGTTGTCACCCTTGTAGAAGAGGGCGATGCCGAGAAAATACAAAGCTTCGACATACTCGGGATTGAGCTCGACAGCACGATCGAGCTCCGTCAGCGCCCCCTCCAGCTGTTCGCTCTCGAGCAGCGCTACGCCGAGCTTGCAGTGGAGATCGGGGTATTCGGGTTTCGTCCGGACCGCTTCCGCGAAATACTCCGCCGCCCGCGCGTACTCGCCCGCGTTGTAGGCGTTGGTCCCCTCCTTGACGCAATTCTCGAACTCGGTGTTTTCGACGACGATTTCGCGAAGCTCTTGTAGCACCGGAATGTCAAACGACCGGCCCTCCAGTTTGTCCACGAGCACGCGGCTCAGGGGGTTGGGCGTTTTGCGGGCCAGTTCGAGCGCGTTCTGAAAAACTTCGTCTGCCCGGTCGAAGAATCCGGCGTCGTGGAGTGCGACTCCGAGATAACACATCGCTTCGGCGTACTGATCGTTGAGCTGCGTCGCCTGTTCCAGTTTTTCGATCGATCGCTCGAGGTCACCTTTCTGGTGATAGACGACGCCGAGATAGTAGTAAAGGTCGGGGTAGTGGGGGTTCTCGGCCAGAGCGGCCTCGATGTGTTTCAACGCCGCGTCGAGGTCGCCATGGTAGAATCTGGCAACCCCGAGTTTTGCGTGCGCCTCGGCGGCATAAAACGCACCGAGTTTGGCAATCGGACTTTCGGTACTCCGGGAATCGGCGATGACCCGTTCCAGCACCTCGATCGCGCCGTCGTAGTCACCACCGTTGAACAGCTCGATGCCGCGCTGATATTCGTCTGTCTTGCCGCCTCTGAACAACCTGGTCCAGAAAGTCACTTGACCTCCCCAGTGCGTGCGCCGGGCTCTAGTCGATCTGTTTGCGGACGAACGTCGGAACCCGGAAACGATCGGAGTTGAACGTGCGGATGGAGCCGTTGCCCATTACGAGCGTTTCATCCTCGTCGGTTTCCCCTGTGACTTCGTCTATTTCTTCGTACGCCGGCGCAGCCGGCCCAGTCGGCGCAGTCGGCGCAGTCGGCGCAGCCGATTGCGTTACAGGAGCCGGGCGCGGAGCCGCTTCGACCGTCTGCGACTGCGGCGGAAGTTCGATGATGGTCTGATCCCGGTCTAACAGTTCCGCGAAATTGACTTCGGCCACTCCGTCTCTGGTGTTTTCGACTTCCAGCGGCGTTTCCATCTGGAGCAACTCTGCCGCCTGCGTCGACTGGGCAGACTCGGCTCGCCGTGCGGTTTCAACGACCGGCTCCTGCCGGGCCGTTACGAACCCGGGCTCGGGCCGGGTGCGAATCGCCGGTTCGATCGACTCGGTGTGCCGCCGCGGTTCTTCGGACAGGACCAGCGGTGCTACGTTGTCTTGCTCGTTCGTTTCCCGGGCCACCCTCGTCGCCTTCTCGAAACCGGTCGCGATAACCGTTATACGGACCTCGTCGTCCGTTAGCGAATCGTTGATCACCGTTCCGAGAAACACGTGAGCGTCGGTGCCGGCCTCGTTATTGACGACGGCTGCAGCCTTGCTGATCTGCTTGATGCCGAGTGATTTCGACCCCGTAACGTTGACCAGTATGCTGCTGGCCCCACGAATGGAAATATCGCCGAGGAGCGGACTGGATATCGCCGACCGGGCGGCTTCTTCGGCGGCATTGTCTCCCGTGGCCACTCCCGTGCCCATCAAGGCGTTCCCGCCGTCTTTCATCACGCTCTTGACGTCCGCGAAATCCAGGTTCACTACGCCGGTTTCTGTTATGAGGTCGGAAATACCGCGGGTGGCATTACAGAGAACCTTGTCCGCCTCGGCAAACGCCTCCAGCATGGTCGTGTCGTCGTCAGCGGTTTCGAGGAGTTTGTCGTTCGGGATGATGATGAGCGTATCGACCGCTTCCTTGAGATCCTCTATCCCCGAATTCGCCTGGCGCGTCCTCGGCGCTCCCTCGAAACTGAATGGCTGGGTAACGACTCCCACTGTCAGGGCCCCGCACTCGCGCGCGACGTGGGCCACTATCGGCGAGGCTCCTGTTCCAGTACCGCCACCCATTCCCGCGGTGAGAAAAACCATGTCGGCACCCTGTACGCAGGAGCGCACCAGTTCGATGCTCTCTTCCGCCGATTTCCGTCCGACGCCGGCGTCGCCCCCGGAACCGAGTCCCCGGGTCAGGTCTTCCCCGATCTGGATTTTCTCGTAGGCTTTCGACTCGCGCAGCACCTGGAGGTCGGTGTTGATCGCAACAAAGTCGACGCCCCTGAAGTCCGATCCGACCATGCGGTTGACGGCGTTGCCGCCGGCACCACCGATCCCGACCACCCTCAACACGGTCAGCCTTTTTTCGTCTTCCAGTTCAAAACGCATCGTCTTCTCCTTTGCGCGATTCAGATGAAACTGGCAATTGCCCTTTTCAGCTGGTGGAAAGATTGGCGCAACCTCTGAGTGTTCGTCGCACCTGTCAGTTTCCTCGTTTGTGCCTCCCCACCGGGGTAGAGAAGGCCGACGCCGGTCGAGTATCTCGGATGGCTCACGACTTCCGTCAGGCCGTCCACGTCGTGCGGGTAACCGATACGAACGGGAAGCTCGAATACCTGCTCGGCGAGTCCCTTCACGCCCTTGAGCATTGACGAGCCACCGGTAAGAATCAGACCTGCACCCAGCGCATTTTTAAGCTTGTTTTCCGTTATCTGCCCGTTGATCAACGAGAACAGCTCCGTCACCCGCGGCTCGATAATGCCCGCCAGAAGATGCCTCGGCACCCGCCGGCTACCGCCGAACCCGATCGTGGGGACATCGATCGTGTCGTCGTCCTCGAGCGCGCCCGTCGTCGCGCAGCCGTGACGGATCTTGATCTCCTCGGCGTGCTGCTGCGACGTCCGCAGACCGTAGGCAAGGTCGTTGGTAACATTGTTGCCCCCGAGTCCGATGACGCCGCTTGCCACCACCCCACCATCCACGAACAACATCACGTCCGTGGTACCGCCACCAATGTCGAGCAGCATCGCGCCGATGCGGCGCTCTTCCGGAGTCACCGCCGCATAACTCGAAGCGAGCGGCTCGACGACCATTTCGCCGATCTCGGCACCCGCCAGGCGCATGGTCTTGGCCACGTTGTCCAGCGCGGACCGAGCCGCGGTGACCACGTGAACCCGCGCCTCGAGGCGCGAACCATACATGCCGGCCGGATGCCGTATGCCCTGCTGATCATCAACGATATAATCTTGTGGAAGGGTATGAATGATTTCCCGATCA
>CBDUWU010000144.1:0-8457 GCA_965371015.1 uncultured bacterium
GCTGTGAAACGTCCCGCGCTTTGATAATTCCGGCGCGGGGCTGTGAATCGGAGACTCGGGAGGTGATCCCTGTTCGACCCCTTCCCGTCGATACGAACGAATAATATGCTCTATTAACTGTTAAAGCAATACTTAAGTGTAAACAAATTTTGACTTCTTGTCCACCTCCTGTTTTTACGGCCTGTCCCCTCCTCAGGCCCCCTGGAGGGCGATATGGGCAAAAACCCGGGCATCTTCGAGGAGGTACGGGATCCTCGTATGCTCGTCGGGCGTATGGGCGCGTTCGTCCATCGTGCACCACACGGCGCAGGGGAAACCGGCGTCACGAAAGTACTTGGCCACCGTCCCACCGCCGATTCCGATCGGCCGGGTGCGCCGCCGCCGCAGTTCCCGGACGGCCTTCGAGATCGCCGTCACGACGGGAGCGTCCACAGGGGTCGGAGGGGCCGCCGTCTCGCTCTGCGGGCACTCCATCTTGATCTTTACCCGGAATTTCTTCTCCGTCTCGCGCACCAGCCCCCGAACGGCTTTCAGCACGTCCTTGATCTTGTAGTCGGGCATCACGCGGCAGTCGAAATAGACGACATCCTCGCCCGGTATCGTGTTGATATTGGGGACATTCGCTTCTTTTTTTGTGGGCTCGAACGTCGATATCGGCGGCTGGAAGAGGTCGTTGCGCCTGCGGAAGCGGTGGTAGAGCGTGTTCATCCGCGTGACCAGGTACGCCGACGCTTTGTGGGCGTTGATTCCCGACTCCGGGACCGACCCGTGGGTCTGCTTGCCCAGCGTGGTGAATTTGATCCACACGATGCTCTTCTCGGCCACCTCGATCTCGACGCCCTTCGGGCTGCCCGAATCGGGGATGACGATGAGGTCGTCGCGGCCGAACAGGTCGCCGTGTTCGCGCAGGAGGTACTGGAGACCATGAACGCTCCCCGTCTCCTCGTCGGCCACCAGCACCAGCCCGATCGGAATCCGCGGCTTGATCCCCGCGTCCCTGAAGGCCTTGACGGCAAGGAGCGACGCAACCAGGCCGCCCTGGTTGTCCTCGACGCCGCGCCCGATCAGCTTGTCGCCCTCGACGCGCACCGTCCACGGGTCGCCCGACCAGAGCTTGAGGTCGCCCGGCGGCACCACGTCGGTGTGCGACATGATCCACAACTTCGGGCCCTTCTCCTCCCCGTCGAGTACCGTCACCAGGTTGGGGCGGTATCCGCAGGACACCCGCTCGTCATGAGAATTGTACTGTTTCACCTCGAGGCCCAGCCCGACGAGGTAACGCTCGAGAAACTCCGCCTTTTCCTTTTCCCCCTCTCCGCCGCTCTCGGGCCCCAGCGCCTGGCGGCGCGTCAGCTCGGTCTGGAGCTCGATTACTTCGTCCCGGTAACCATCGATCTTCGCCGTGACGGCGTTGAGTGCTTCCTTGTTCATATGTATATGTTCCCCCGCGTGAAATAAGCGGGGACACCCGGTCTTGCGCCGCGTGTCCCCGCATCGAATCAGGATTGACTCTGCCCGGGCGCTAGTTCTCGAAAGCCTTCTTGATCGGCAGGCGGATCAGCAGATACCCGACCACCACAAAGATGAGCATTCCGATATACGGGTTTTCCGCGATCACATAGAGCGGCGTCGGCTCGGCGTCCGGTCCGGCCGCCATCAGCCGGCCCAGCACGACGAACGCCATGATCACCGCCATGAGCGATTCTCCGGCGATAAACCCGGACGCCATCAGGATGCCCGTATTCTCGGCCGTCTGTTTCTGATCGGCACTCGCCTTGCGTTTCTCCAGCGCCTTGTCCATGATCAGGCGGATGATACCGCCGACAAACACCGGCGCGGTGGCCGTGAGCGGCAGGTACATGCCGACGGCGATGAGCATCGGCGACGGCGCTCTCATGATGATGAGCGCAATGCCCAGCATGATACCGGTGATCACGAGCGGCCAGGCCATCTCGCCGCCGACGATCCCCCTCGCCATCAGCGCCATCAGCCCGGCCTGCGGGGCCGGCAGCGCCGCCGAACCGATCTCGTACACCTTGTCGAGCGCCTTGAGCGCGAATACCAGGACGGCCGATGCACACACGACACCGATGATCTCGGCCATCTCCATTTTCTTCGGCGTGCCGCCGAGGATGTGCCCGACCTTGAGGTCCTGCATCATGTCCCCCGCCACACCGGCTGCACAGCAGATCACACCGGCAATGCCGAGTACGGCCATCACCCCTTTGTCGCCGGTAACACCCATCATCACCATGATGACGGCCGCGATGAGGAGCGTCGAAAGCGTCAGGCCGCTGATCGGGTTATTCGACGAACCGATCATACCGACGAGGTACCCCGCCACGGCGGCAAAGAGGAAACCGAGGATGAGCATGATGACGGTCAGCACGAGGGAGCCACCGATCGACCCGCTGAAGTAGTTGTAGAGAAAGAACATCGGTATCGCGAGGACGGCGATGCCGGTGAGCACCTTCTTGAAGTCGAGGTCGACCTGCGTGCGCTGGATCGTACCCTGCCCGTCGCGAAGCGCCGAGAGGTCGTGGAAGGCGCGGACAATACCGCCGAACAGCGATTCGCGCAGATTGTACAGCGTGTAAAACGCCGCCACGATCATCGTACCGACGGCCAGCGGGCGGATCTGGTAGTACCAGGTATCGTTGGCGACCGTCGCCCAACCGATGTCGGCGGCAATAGCGGCCGATTCCGGGTTGAGGAATATCGCCAGCGGCACCATGACGAACCACCCCATGGCGGCGCCGGCAAATAGAATCGACGACACCTTGAACCCGACGATGTACCCCACGCCCATCAGCATCGGCGAGGCGTTCGGCGTCTCCAGCCAGATGCCGCCGTGGTACGTGAACTCCCGTCCCATCATCTCGACCTTCGACTCGGCGAATTCGACGAAACCGGTGAGCTTCTCCGAGATCAAACGCACGCCGAAGGTGTTCTTGAGGACTTCCCATACCGCGGCGAAGCCCATACCGCCCACCACGTACTTCGCACCCGACTCGCCCGCCTGCCCCGCCTTGATGATCTCCGAGGCGGCGACACTTTCGGGGAACGGGAGGGTCGGGTCCTCGACCATCGTCCGGCGCAGGATGATAATGAGCAGGACGCCGAGCACACCACCGATCATCATGATGGCGATGGTGTCGAGGATGCGCAGCTCGTCCCACACCCCGGCCAGCACAAACGCCGGGATGGTGAAGATCGCGCCGGCCACGAGGGCCTCACCGACCGAGGCGGTCGTCCGCGCGATGTTCTCCTCGAGGATCGTTCCCTTGAACGGTTTCAGCGCGGCCATCGCAACCACGGCGGCGGGAAACGTCGCCGCCACGGTCAGCCCCACCTTCATGCCCAGATACGCATTGGCGGCGCCGAGGACGATCGCCATCAATACGCCCAGGAACACCGCCTTGAAGGTGAATTCTTTCATCGTTGTGTTTTCAGGCACGAATGGCTTGAAAGGTTTTGCGTCCATAAGACCCTGGCCTTTGAAGGAGTGAGTGAACCCGAAGACCGCGTCCCCACGCGGGTCACAAGAGACGAGACGAGATACCTGTCAATGCAAGCTGTTATATATAAATAATTTAATACCAGACGATCGTTAATATGGTCAAGCCGAAATCCGCCGCCGCCGCGTTTCCCTCCCTACCCGCAGCGAGGTCGATCCCGCTGCCGAACCAGCCGGTGACGAGGACACCGGCCGCTGCCAGGAAGAGGAGGATGCGATAGAGGGCCTGTTCCCACACCTGCCCGGTGCGCCGCGAGCCCTCGCCCATCGCCCAGGCGAGAAACGCCAGGACGGCCACCGTCACGCCGCCCACCCAGTGGATCGAGAAATTACGCGCCGCATCGCCGGCGAACGTTTCCCCCCACGCGGCGGCAAAACCCGCCACCGCCGCCGGCACCGTCATCCACGCCCCCGCCGAGATCATGAAACGCGCCGCGTCGGCGAACCACTCGACCTTCTTCGCCATGTAGATCGCCTCGGCCACCGCGGCGGTGGAGATGAGGGCGACCGGCCAGTGGACAATCACCGGGTGGAGTTCGCCGAGTGCGTCGAAGACGGCGCTCACTACTCGATTCCCTCGAAGAGGTCGTCGACCGCTTTGGCGGGGCCCGGCTCCCGGGACCGCCTCAGGTGAAAGTGTTCGGGCCGTGTTTCGTTGTAGTAGTCGAACTTTTCGGTCTGGGTCCGGTAGAAGTCGATCTGGGTGGCGTGCGCGCGGATCGCCGCGATCTTGCGGTCCATCGCCTCGTCGGGTATCTCGATTACCGCGTCGATCTCGCCCTCCTCGAGCGGGACGACGTTGGGGCGGGCGTAGAGGTCGGCGAGCCGCCCGGTGACGCCGTAACCAAAGAGCCGCGACGGCGCGCCCGGCGAACCACCGGTACGCTCGAACGCCTCTTCGACGTGGCTCGCCACGGCGATGTGGTCGCTGTGGCCGGATACGCCTTTGTGGTGAAAGGTGACGAGGAGGTGGGGTTGGAATTTTTCGATGTCGCGGACGATCTGGTCGACGGCCCATTCCGGGTCGAGGTGGTCGACACCCCGGTCGGGCGTGCCGAGAACGCGGTGCTCCTCGATGCCGAGGGCGCCGCACGCCGCTGCCAGTTCGTTGACGCGCCGCTGACAGAGCCGCTCGCGGGAGAGCTCCTTCGACACGCCGATCGTTCCCGCCTCGCCGCAGGTGAACATGAGCAGGTTGACCCGTACGCCCTCGAGAGCGTAACGGGCGATCGATCCTCCGGGACCGTAGGTCTCGTCGTCGGGGTGGGCGAAGACGCACAGCATGCGGCGCTCGCTGCTCATCGCGGCGCGCCTCCGCCCACGGTTACGGTTACGAATTCACGGCCTCGACTCCTCATCGGCTGCCGGGCGACCCCTTGCCCGCGCCTCCCGGTCGGACGTCGACGATCTTGAGCTCGTCGAGGATGTTGGTGGCGCCCGCAAACTTGTCGAGAACGAAAAGAATGTAGCGCGAATCAACGTGGATCGTACGCGTCATGCCCGGGATGAACTGGTAATCGGCCGAGATCGATTCGTAGTTACCGTCGAAGACCAGTCCGATCACATCGCCGCGGCCGTTGAGGACCGGGCTGCCCGAGTTGCCGCCGGTCACGTCGTCGCTCGACAGGAAGCACACCGGCACCTCGCCGCTCACCGGGTCGGCATATTCGGGATAGTCCCCCGCCTCATACAGGTCGATCAGCTTCTCCGGCGTAGCGAACGGCTTTTCACCCGTCGTCTTTGCGGCCACACCGGCCAGCGTCGTCATCCAGTAATAGTCGATCGCGTCGGCCGGCGAGTACCCTTTGACCTGCCCCACCGACAAGCGCATCGTGAAGTTGGCGTCGGGGTAGAGGATCCCGCCGCGGTATTGGGTCCACAGCTCCATCAACAGCGGGCGGAGCTTCTGTAGCGCGCCGGCGAAGGCTTCGTTCCGGTCGTCGAGTTTCTTGCGCTGGGCGTGGACCTTGGCGGCGAACTCGATGAACGGATCGTCCTGCGCGTGGAGCTCCTCGACGCTCATCCCGAACATCTCCGACCGCTTGTCCTTGTCGGTCACGCCGGTCCCGGCGTAGAGGCCCTCGAGAAGTTCGTCGATCTCGTCTTCGGTCACGCCGGCCGCGATTCCGTCGATACTACCCTGCGTCTGGTCGGCGGCGGCGATCTTCATGAGAAACAGCTTGAGGATGCGCTTGTCCGTCTGCTCGTCGTACGAGAACTCGGCCATCTTGAGCATGCGGCGCTGGCGCTCTTCGTCGCGGTCCTGGTAGCCCCGGTCGCGGTCGATGTCCTCCTTCTCCCGCTCATCGGCCCACTTGTAAATAGTCATCGAGCTGCGCATCGCCGACGAAACGTAGCCGACCATTCCCAGCAGCCGGTTCTGCTCCCAGAACGTCATGTATTCGTCGTACTGGGCCTGGATGTCCCCGAGTACGCTGCCGTACTTCTCGGCCATCTTCGGGTTGGCGTCCAGGTAGCGGCGCAGCTTCTTCTCCTCTGCCATCTTCTGGGCGAGGAGGTCGGCCTTCTCGAGGCCTTCGAGCATGCCGATGTAGTTCTTGTAGGCGTTGTTGAGGCCCTTGTTGACGTTGGCCAGCTTGATCTCGACGTCGCGGCCGCGCAGCGACTCTTCCTCGACGACGTCGAGGACCTCGCGCATCATCGCTATGTTCGCGGGGTAGGTCGTGTTGACGGCGACGTCGATCGCGTACGACGTGCGGTAGCGCTTGGTCGACCCGGGGTACCCCATCACCATGGTGAAGTCGTTTTCGGCGAGCGGCGCCTTCGACATGGCGAGGTACTTGCGCGGGTGGTAGGGCACGTTATCCTCGGCGTACGCGGCGCTCTTGCCGTCGGGCCCGACGTAGGCGCGCAGGAACGAGAAGTCGCCCGTGTGGCGCGGCCACATCCAGTTGTCGATGTCGCCGCCGAACTCGCCGATCGATACCGGCGGCGCGTAGACGATACGAACGTCCTTGATCTTGAAATACGTGTAGAGGTAATACTGGCTGCCGCCGTACACGCTCTTGACCTCGGCGTAAACGTCCTTGCCGTCTTCCGCCCTGGCGACGAGTTCCTTGCCGGCCTTGTCGACCGCTTTATAGCGCTCCAGGTCGGTCATGTCGTTCTTGATCTTCTTCAACACCTTTTTGGTGACGTCGTCGACGCCGAGGAGAACCTTCGCCTCGTAACCGGGCGCCGCGATTTCCTCTCCCAGATTCCTGGCGAGGAATCCCTCGTTGATGATGTCGGTTTTGACGGAGCTCGTGCGCTGGAGCGCTCCGAATGCCACGTGGTGGTTGGTCACGATCAGCCCGTCGAACGAGACGAAGCTTCCCGTCCCCCCGCCGACCTGGACGATGGCGTCGGAGATCGAGGGATTCCTGGGGTGGTAGATTTCATCGGTGGACAATTCGAGTCCCCTGGCGTGCCATGAATCGACCGGGCTCTTGTCGAGCATGAACGGGAGCCACATGCCTTCGTCGGCGATACCAGTGGACACTCCGGCCGCAAACGCGGCGATCACGATCACGACCGCGATAACAGCCCGGCGCTTCCAGAACGCAGGTGTACGGGATAGCAACATGACGATCCTCCGTAAGGTGTGATGAGAAACAGTGGTAGTCCCGCTATTCTAGCCGACCGGGCGGCAAAAATCCACGGATTACACCCGACAGGTGTCTGGGCCTGCAGACGTATGCCCGGAGGGGGGGGATGGTGCCGAACTGGAGTCGGCGGTCAAGAATCGACGCCCGGCCGGTAGAGGGTGATTTCGGGGTACAGGGCCGCCCAGATGAACCAGAAGGCCCGGATCCCGATCGCTTTTGGCAGGCGCTCGCCCTTGAGGGGGCCGTCGACGGCGATCCCGTCGAACGTCCAGAACGACCCCGTTTCCTCATCGACATAGAGCGGCAGGCCGTGTGCCTCGCGGCCGAGAAATGAGAAGGTGAGCGTATCTGTGCCGGCGACGGGTTCGAACGCCGCCGTGGAGGCAAATGAGGCGTCGTTCCACACGACCACGCGGTCGGTGCCGAGAATGTCGTTGACGACGTAATTGCTGCCACTGGTGATGTACCCGCGTACCCCCCCCGGAGTGAGCACGCCGAAGATCCCCGCCATTTTGTTGACTCCGCGCTTATCGTCGAGATCGAGCGGAAACCAGATGTCGCCCGAACGCCAGTATTGCCAGTACGGGTGGTCGTAATAACTGTAGCCCTTCTCGGGTGCGTCGGCGCCGGTCTCACCGGTCATCACTTCGCCTTCGGGATAGAGTCGCTGAAACAGCGCCCACGACATCGACGTGAGCTGCGGTTCGACCGTCGTGCAGGTACCAAAGACGCCGCCGGCATAGAGCTGGACGAACAGATCGGGCGGTCCTTCACCTCCGCCGCGCGCCCCGGTGCCCCGGTCGAACGTAATGAGGTTGCCGTTGAGCAGCCCGCCCGACGTCCCGAACGCATGACGCCGGGGCTTGTTGCACTCGTACGGGTGGACAAAGTGGACGGCGGCGTCGACGAGGGGACAGTAGGTCAGGTACGAGAACCGCGGTCCCTCGGGCGTGTCCCAGCACATATTGACGATTTCGTGGTGGAGAAGAATACGGACGGGAAACGCGCGGATCTGGTCTTCGAATTCGCAGACGATCACCTGTTCGAAGTTGAGCAGGGCACCGGCATTCCTGATCGACGCGAACCGGGGCTCGTCGATCGTCGGAATCATGTCGGCGCCGAGACTGGCGATAAAATAGGGATTGTCGGCCGGATCCACCACCTCCCGCCACGGGCATGGCATCTCGAAGGAAGTGGGCGGGTTGTCGGGCCGATCGCCGGTGACGAACCCGTCGGGGAGCGTGTCGTCGGTTTCGACGTCGACGACCGGATCGACCACCTCGATGTTTGTCTCGCTGCAGCCCGCCGCGATAAACAGCGTAAGAACGGCGG
>CBDUWU010000145.1:0-8426 GCA_965371015.1 uncultured bacterium
GTAGAAGAAAAACTCGCCAAGCCAGATGTAGTCATTCCGGGTCATGCGGGCGGGCTTCGTGGCCACGGCGCCGATGTCCTCGAAGAACAGCCGGACACCGGACCCGGCGTCGCGCAGCACCTTGCCGGCAGACCATCCCTCGTCTCCGGAGGCCTCCCGGGCGACCTCTCCGCCGACGACCGTTGTAGAAAATCCGGCGACGGTAAGGCAGACTGTGACGAAGACACCTATCGCGCTCGACTGAGACGATCGAACCACGTGTAAACCACCGGAATAATGAAGAGGCTCAGCGTACCGGCCGCCACCACACCACCCATCGTCACTACCGCCATCGCAACCGTGTAGTTGGATCCAGCGCCTCCGAGGGCCTGGGGGATGATCCCCGCCACGATCGCCAGCGTGGTCATCACGATAGCACGAAACCGGCGCGGCGCGGCTTCGAGTATCGCCGTACGGGCGTCCTTGCCCTGGCGGCGTAGCTGGCCCGCCAGGTCGAGAATGAGGATGGCGTTGTTCACCACAATTCCGACGAGCATCACGATCGCCATCAGCGACATGATGTTGATCGTCGCCCCCGTCAACACCAGTGCGGCGCTCACACCTACCAGTCCCAGCGGCAGCGTGACCATGATGGTAAAGGGATGAACGAACGATTCGAGGATCGCGGCCAGCACGAGGTACGTGAGAATGATTGCCAGCACGAGGGCCTTGTAGATTTCGGAGAACGACTCGCCGAGCATCTCTATGTCTCCGGCATACTCGACCCGGTAACCCGGCGGCAGGTTCATCGCGACGACGCGTTCCTTGATCGCGTCGACCTTTTCGACGAGAGTGCCGGAAGACAGGTTGGCGCCCACGCTGACCATGCGCTGCCGGTTCTTGCGCGTGATCTCGGCGAGGCCCCGCTGCCGGTCGATGCGGCCCAGGGCGTCGATCGGCACCAGACCGTCGGGCGTCGAAAACATCACCTGGCGCAGGCCCTGCTGCCGCGAGCGGTGCCGTTTGTCGAGCCGCACCCGGATATCGTACTCCTCGCCCGCTTCGCGGTAGACCGACGTCACGTCGCCCTCGTAGAGGTTGCGCAGTTCCATGCCCGCCAGTGCCACCGGCAGGTCATGGCGGGAAAACTCGTCGCGATCCGGGTAGAAGACGATTTCAGGCTTGCCGGGCTTCGCGCCCAGTTCGATGTCGGCCAAGCCCGGGATAAGCGCCATCTCGTCGCGAAGTTGCGTGGCGTACTCGGTGATCCGGCCGAGGTCGGGTCCGAGTACCTCGATGATGATGGCCTTGTTCTCGCCGAAGCTGGAAAACTGCTGCACGCCGATGTCGGCGGCGGGTAGTACCGCCAGGGACTCGCGCAGTTCCCTCATGATCTGGAACACGTCTCTCTGCCGGAGGGCCATCGGCGCCAGGCGTCCGAGCAACTCACCGTCTTCGACCCCCTTGTTCTGACCGCCGACGGTGGTCAGAATCAAATCGACCTCCGGGACTTCCCGCCGCACGATCGCTTCGGCCTCCTCGAGGATCTCGTACGTCTGTTCCAGCGTGGTGCCGGCGGGAAGACTCAAAATTACCTGGATGTATCCGTCGTCGGACTCGGGAAAGAACTCACCTCCGACGAAACTGAACAGATACAGACCGCCAAAGAAAATCAACACGACGATCAGCGCCGTGCGGACCCGGTGACACATGCTCCACCCGAGCGCTCCCCGGTATCCGCCCTCGATTGCCCTGTACCCTCGCTCCCATATACGCGCCAGCCCGAGAAACGGCGCTTCAATCAGACCCAGAAAGCGACCGTGGGTGCTCTGGCGCGCCTCCTGCACTGCCTTTGGCTTGAGCAGCTTGGAAGCGAGCATCGGTGTGAGTGTAAAACTGATGAACAGCGAGAACATTGTGGCAAAAACCACCGTCAGACCAAACTCGAAGAAAAACTGTCCCACGATGCCACCCATGAACGAGATGGGCGTAAACACCACCACGTTGGTCATCGCCGTCGCTGCCACCGCGATGGCAACCTCGTCGGTCCCTTTGCGGGCGGCTGTTTTCGGGTCTTCGCCGAGCTCGTCTATATGGCGGGAAATACTCTCCAGAACGACGATGGCGTTGGTCACGAGCACACCGATCGATATACCGAGCGCGAGCAGCGTGATGATATTGATGGAAAAACCGCCGAAGTCCATCAGCAGAAACGTGGCTATGAGCGACGTCGGCATAGCGACGGCGGCGATCACCGTCGTTCTCAATGAGTGGAGAAACAGGTAGAGCAGCACCGTCGTCAGCAGGATGCCGATCAGGATGTTGATCAGCACGTCGCGAACGGCCCGCTGAATAAAAGTCGAGTTGTCGCGAACGATCTCGATCTTCATTCCCGCGGGCAACATCTGCTCGAGTTCGGCAACGCGCTCGCGGATGTTGGCGGCCGTTTCGACGGTGTTGGCATCGGTCCGTTTCTGTACCAGCAACCCCACCGAACTCACCCCGTCGAGTACGGCCAGGTCGCGCGCTTCTTCGGCGGCGTCGATCACCCGCCCGAGGTCGGAGACCCGTACAACACTGCCGTCGGGGGTCAACACGGGAAGCCGTCGCAGTTCCTCGAGGCTCGTGAATTCGCCGAGCACCCGGAGTGAGTACTCGCGCGACGGCTCTGTCACGCGGCCGGCGGGAACGCTGACGTTTTCACGGGCGATCGTTCCGGCGACCTGCGAGGCGTCGAGCCCAAACGCGGCGAGCTGCGCCGGGTCGAGCGCGACCTGTATTTCGCGCTTCCGTCCGCCGATAATCGTCACCGATGCCACCCCGGGCGCCTGCGAAATGGCGTCCCGGACCTGCTTGTCGGCCACCTCGTAGAGCTCGCGCAGCGACTGCGGCCCGGTGAGGGCGAGGTTGAGGATGGGCAGGGCGCGCAGGTCGAACTTGGCAACCTGAGGCGTCTCCGCGTTCTGCGGGAGTTCGTTGAGAATTTGTTCGACCTTCTCCTTGACGTCGATGGCCGCCTGGTCCTGGTCGATACCCAGCTCGAACTCGATCAGCACCAGCGAAACACTCTCGCGGTTGATTGAGTCCATTCGCTTAATGCCGGCGATCGTGGACACGGCGTCCTCTAGACGCTTGGATATCTGGCTTTCCATTTCTTCGGGGCCGGCCCCCGGATAGATCGTCGTCACCGACACGAACGGAAAATCGACTTCGGGAAACAGGTCGATCACGAGACGGGTAAACGCGAACAGGCCGAGCACGAGCGCGGCGATCACGAGCACCGACGTGAGCACCGGGCGTGTTACGGCCATTTTCGACAGGATCATTGCGACACCTCGCCTTCAGCCCGATCGTCAGGTCGCCCCTCAACGAGCTTGCCATCAATCCGGTGCAAGCGGGCCTTCGTGCCGTCCCTGAGCCGGTTGGCGCCAAACACGACCACCCGATCACCGTCGACCGTCCCGGCCAGCACCTCGACCAGGTTGTCCGAGACCTGACCGATCTCGACGGCCTCGAGCGATGCCACTCCGTCGGCCACGACGAAGACGTCGTGGACGCTTCCCGGCACGACGGCCCGGTCGTCGACGATCGCCGATCTCGGCAGAACCGTCACCGGTCCGACTCGCTCCACGATAACGTCGATCGTCACCGTCTGGCCGGGGAGCAGCTTTCTGTCGGCGTTGTCGAGGATCGCCTCGACGCGGAACAGGCGAGTGTCGGGGTTGGCGCCCAGAGACACCCGCGTGATCCGGCCGTCCACATCCCGGGGCTCGCGTCCGGCGGCCAGACGCTCGTCTAGCACAACGGCGTCGCCGGTCTTGAGCTCCCTGACCGTTTCTCCGGATACGTCCGCATCGACGCGCACCGAATCGAGGATCGCCACCTGGGCGACGACATCGCCCACATCGACGGCGTCGCCGGCACGCACGGCAAGGAGGGTAACGACACCGTCGAGCGGAGACACGATCTCCAGCTCGAGACGGGCGTTGCGCAGATCCGCCCGGGCGATCGCCAGCGCCGTCCGCGCGGCGTCCAGGTCGCTCTCCGCCACCGCACCCTCCTCGTGCAACGGCTCCAGCCGGTCGACCTGACGCCGGGCGTTTTCGTACGCTTCCGTGGCCTGCGCCAGTCTCGCCATGCGGTCGGGGGAAATATCGGTGTCGTAGCGCAGGAGTTTCTGTCCGCGCCGGACCCGCTCTCCCTCCCGAACCATGATCTCGGCGATTTTGTAGGTCCCCGACGACCGCAGCGTGCTCTGGCGGATCCCGGACACTCCGCCGGTGACCTCACGAATAACGGTGATCGTTCCCGTCCGGACTGTCACTACATCGACCGGCACCCCTTGTGCGGCGTGGACTTCTTCGATGCTGCGCGCCGGCGCGTCTTCGCCGCGCCGGACAACGCGCGTGTAAACGACCGCGGCGACAACAACGATAATGACGACCCAGATCAGTAGCTTTTTCATCTTACCGGTCTCCGTTCTGGAACAGTTTCGGCCCTTCGCCAATGCTGTATTCGAGCATGGCGAGTGCTTCATTATAACGATAGAGAGTCACCGAGAGATTGAGCGCCGCGTCTATGAGCGCCAGTTCGGCGTCGAGCAACTCGACGATCGTCGAAATCCCCTTGTCGTACCGGATCTGTGCGATCTTGTACGCTTCCCGCGCCACCTCCACCGCCTGTTCGGCCCCGACGATTTCCTGTGCCGTCGACTCGACTTCGTTCCAGTTGCTCCGCACTTCCAGTTGTACGAAGTCGGCCACCTGCCTCACCTGGAGACTGGCCTTTTCCGCCATCGCCTTCGCCACCCTGGCCTGGTTCTTCGTCCGCCAGCCGTCCATGAAGGGCCACACAAGGCTCAGGCCCACGGCGGCGCTTTCGGCCGACTCCTGGTCTCCCGGCCACAGACCGCCCGAAGTCTCGCCCTGCCACGACAGGTTTCCGTCGAGGGTGAGTATCGGCCGCGAGTTGGCCCTCTGGGCCTTGTACTGGAACTCGGCCGCTTCGGCTTCCTTGCGCACCGCGGCGAGGTCGCGGCGCGCCGACAGCGCGCGCCGGACCATGTCGTCCTGTGATTCGATGAAAGGGACGTATCCGAGGCTGTCCGCGAGGACGATCGGCTGTTCCATCGGCGCGCCGATCGCCCTTTTCACGCGGTCCAGGGCAATAGTTTCGGCGTACCGTGCGCGGGTCACAATGGGGCGACGGTTGGCGACCGTCGTCTGCGCGCGCAGCTTGTCGAACTGCGGCGTGACTCCCTGGGCGACGCGCGAAGAGATGAACGCCACGTTTCTCTCCGCCTGCGCGAGAGACTTCTCGGCAATCCCCACCTGTTCGGCTGCGAGCAGCGCCTGGTAATACACCGTCCTTACAATACGCGCGATCGCGGCGGCTTCATCGTCGCCCATCAACCCGGCACCCTCGGCCCGCCGCTTTGCCATGTTGTATCCGGACCGCACGCGGCCGGACGCGAACAATGTCTGGCTCAGTGTGAGCGTGGCGAACCAGGCGTTGTCCTGCCCCACCTCGAACGACTGCGTTTCCCCGTCGAATTCGATAAAAAACACCGGGTTTCTGATATTCCGGGAATAGCTGCCGACGAATCCGACCTGGGGGAGCGCGTACGACCGCGCGACGCCGACCCGGGCTTTGGCGGCCATCACATCCTGGCGCGCGATCGCCGCCTCTACCCCCGAACGCAGCGAATATCGGACCGCCTGGTTGACGTCGAGTCGAAGCGTGTCCACCGCCGGCGGTGACTGGGCATGAACCACACCGGCGGCGGTAAGGCACGCGATGACGACCAGAATGTGAATGCTTACTCGTTCCATTGGGCTCGTCCCTTTCACCTGTGGATACCGTGCCACAGGACTTGCTTGATCACTTTTGCTTTGGTACTGATTTTTCCGCGGTAACCCTCCGCCGCCCACGCCCCGATGAATCCCTTTATGATCTCGTCGAAAAAGGTCGCGAGGTCATTGGGCGAAAGGTCGGCGACGGCCCCCTCGTCGATCGCCCGCTTGAAGAGCCGGCGTAAGCGCTTTTCCGACGACGCGAGCCGTTCGCCCAGGCGCGCGCAGGGAAGGCGTTTGCTCGATATCCGCTTGCCGTCGGTTTCGTTGAGATAGACCTGGAAGAACAGTTTATGAGAATCGAAAAACGTCAACGTCGCATCGATAACGCTGTCGATGCACAAGGACGCCGGGCCCTCGGCATTTCTCTCGAATATGTCGTCGATCATGTCGAACATCTCGTCGAGTTCCCTCGACACGACTTCTTCGAACAGCGCATCCTTCTTGCCGATAACATTATAAATGTGCCCGACGCTGAACCCCGACACTTCGGCGACCTCGTTCATCGACGCGCCGACGTAGCCGTTGGCGGCGAATGCGCCGAGCGCCGCGTCGAGGATTTTTTTCCGCTGCCAGTCCCTCTCCTGGGCCTTCCTCTCCTCCCGCGGATCCGTATTCATGTCCACAGCCTCCGTGATGTGAATATTAATTCATGGCGTGAATATCAATTCGAAGATAGAACAATTATTCACAGATATCAAGTGATTCCGGAGGTCGGGGGATGTTTTTATAACTCCTTTTCTGACAACATAATATCCTTGTTGAGTCCTGGAGTGGCCTCTGCTAGTCTCTCCGGTGAAGAAACTCATTCTCAACCAGTATCCGGAGGGTCAATCATGAGAAGAATTGCGATAGTGATGGTACTGCTCGGCATCGCCGCCACACTGGCGCAACCGGCGGACGCCAAGCCCCGCGGCAACTTCGGCCTCGGTATCATCGTCGGCGAACCGACGGGTATCGATATGAAGTGGTTTCTGAACGAAGAAAATGCGATCCAGGCCGCCGTCGCGTGGTCGACCAGCTCAAACAACGCACTCCACATCCAGGCCGACTACGTGTTCCACTTTTACGAGTGGATCAAGGTCAGTAAGGGCCTGCTACCGGTCTATTTCGGTATCGGTGGCAGAATCGCCTTCAAAGACAACAGTGACGATTCGTTCGGAATCAGAGTGCCCGTCGGTCTCGACTACGAGTTTGCCGGCGGCGTCTTCGACGTATTCGGCGAACTGGTACCGGTACTCGAATTGACGCCGGACACGGAGTTCGATCTCGAAGGCGCCATCGGAGCGCGCTTCTGGTTTTAATGACCGACTACGAAAGGATCACAATGAAGAAACTGATTATCGCGTTGATCGCCGTCGGCATGGTATTGCCGGCGACGCTCCACGCGCAGGCCGCCAAGCCTTACATCGGCGGCAGCCTCGGCGCCTCGTTTTACGATACGAGCGTCGAGGACGTAGCGACAGAGGACTTCAAGCTGGACGGCGAGGAGTTTGCCTGGAAAATTTACGGCGGTATCCACACGATGAAGTTCCTTTCCCTCGAAGGCGGTTACGTACACTTCGGCAAGATCCAGAACGACGTCAACCAGATGGCCCTGGACTCGAAAACGACGGGCTGGGATTTGTTCGCCGTCGGCAATCTGCCGGTGGGCCCGATCGACATCTTCGGCAAGGCGGGCATTCTGTGGTGGCGCTCGGACGGCAATTTCGACGAGGCTCCGTTCGAGGTGACGGGCAACGATTTCATGTGGGGTCTGGGGGCGGCGCTGCGGCTGGGCGGCCTGGGCATCCGGGCGGAGTTCGAACGCGTGGAGATGGAAGGCGACGATACGCTGATGATGCTCACGGCGGGCGTCACATTCGGTATGTAGACCATTCCGATCTACACAGAACATTTTTAGACGCCGAGTTATACGTAGATCAGTCGAAGAGTTAAACGCGGACGGCCGGCTTCACGCCGGTCGTTCGCGTATTAAATGTGCAAGAAAATTTACCGCCATTATGGCGGTAAATTTCTTGTCAGTCGGACACTCGGAAAAGACAATCGAAGCCGATTGTAGAGACTACATGCTGCGGCGGTGCTGGCCACCGACTTCCCAAGAGCTACATGCTCCGGCGGTACTGGCCGCCGACTTCGAACAGCGCGTTGGTGATGCGTCCGATCGAGCAGTACTTGCCCGCTTCCATCAGCTGCTCGAAGACATTCTCGTTGTGGATGGCGGCGAGCTGCAGGCTGCGCAGACTCTCTTTCGACTGCTCCGGAAACGCATCCCGCAGGTTCACCACCGTGGAGATCTGGTTCTCCTTCTCCTCCGGCGTGCTCCGGATCACTTCCTGCGGGATACTCGTCGGCGATCCGTTGGCGCTGAGAAACGTATTCACTCCGATGAGCGGGTACTCGCCCGAGTGCTTCAGCGTCTCGTAGTAGAGGCTCTCGTCCTGAATCTTGCTCCGCTGGTACATCCGTTCCATCGCGCCCAGCACGCCACCGCGTTCCGTGATGCGATCAAACTCGGAGAGCACCGCCTCTTCGACCAGTTCCGTCAGCTCCTCGATTATGAACGAGCCCTGCAGCGGGTTCTCGTTCTTCGCC
>CBDUWU010000146.1:0-8399 GCA_965371015.1 uncultured bacterium
GGGCGCGTCGCCGGCAGTGAGCGTGAACGAGGCGCCGGGCGCCAGTTCAACCGAGCCGGCGACGAAGGTACCGATCCGCATCTTGGGACCCGACAGGTCCATGAGAATGGGGACGTGGAGGCCGCGTTTGTCGGCTGCGGCGCGAACGGCCGCGATGGTTCCTGCGTGGGTGTCGTGGTCGCCGTGCGACATGTTGATACGCACGACGTTCATGCCTGCCTCGAGCAACCTGTCGATTACTGCGGGGGTGTTCGAGGCGGGTCCGAGAGTGCAGACGATCCTCGTCCGCCGAAAGCCGTTATCCGAAGCAGCGTTTGCGATGACGCTCCCCTTTCATGGATCCACGTGTATCAATTGTTCGCCCCGATGTATCGAATGTCAAGCTTCTTGCGCTCCGCCGGCTCGCGGATCATTCCGGCCGTCCCTTCTGGACGTCCGGTCTCGCCTTGAAGGTGAAGTGGCTCATCAACCCCACGATTATTGCGTTGGCGATCCCGACGAACGGCACGAGCATCAGCATCCGGTACTGGAACTGCGGGCCGTCGACCGACCCCGACAACTTATCGAGGAGCCCCGGATTGTGCGCCACGTACGTGCCGGCCCAGATCGCCTGCATGAGCTTCGACGTCACGCCGAGCAGCAACCCGACGAGGGCTCCGTGGCCGAAGGCCGCGCCCTCGACCCGCCGCGCGACCGTTACCGCGGTGACGATCGAAATCCCCAGCCAGAACCAGCGCTCGGCGCCGAACGGGATGATGCCGTAAAGCGTCAGCATACCCATCACCGGGCCGGGGATCGACATGACCAGAATCAGGCCCCAGTCGTACTTCTTCACGCGCCGGCCTCCTCGATCGCCGAGATTGCTTCCGTCATTTCGCGCCAGAGTCCCCGGCATTTTTCGGGTGTCAGCGACAGCATGTTACTCCCTGTTTTCAACGGTTCCGCGGCGGCTTCACCGCGCGGCGCATCACCGGCCGCGACGGCGAGCGCCGGGCGACCTCTTTGAAGCGGGCCCGGCGAAATGCCGACGCCGTTCCGTGATGCATGAACGGGTCGGGTTCGTCGGGCTTGCGCGCCTCGACCGGGTACCCCTCGACAATGCGCGCGCCCCGCGACGCGGCATATCTGGCAGCCGCGTCGAGCAACCGCACGCTCACGCCGCGGCGACGGAACTCCTTGCGGATGAAGAGACAGGTAACCGACCAGACGGGCTTGTCGTCGACCGGCCCCATGACCTTCGAGCGCTCGAGCGAGGCGTACGTTTCGCGCGGGGCGACGGCACACCAGCCGACCGGTTCGTCGCCCCGGTAGGCGATAATACCCGGAGTGTCCCCACCCATGATGATCTTTTTCATACGGCGTTTGTTCCCCGCGCCCTGGTTCTTCATATATACGGCGCGGGTCCCGCGAAACCACATGCACCAGCACCCCGCGCAGGCGCCTCTCACGCCGAACAGCGCCTCGAAGTCACGCCAGCGCGCGGGCGTAACGGGTTCGAATGTCAATCGGGTCGTCGTCACCGCGTTACCGCTTTCGTGTGCTGCCGAAGTATATCGCAGCAATGGTCAACACCGCCCCCAGAATCTCTACCGTCGTCGCCGGCCGGTCGAAGAACAGGATGTCCCAGACAAAGGTCAGAGTCGGTTGAAGCAACAGCAACAGCCCAACCCGCGACGCCTCGATCTTCGCCACCGCCCACGAGATAACGATCCAGCCGATCGCCTGGCACAACACCCCCAGCGCCACCATCGACCAGGCCGTCTGCGCGTCGGTGATCGCGAACTTGTCACCCTGGAAGTACCCGGCGGGGCCCAGTATCGCCGCCGTCACGATCGAAATGATGGCGAGATTGGCCGTGGGTTTGAGCCGGACGGTGCGCGTCTGCGACCGCCGCAGGATCAACAGATAAAAAGTATACATTACCGCGCAGAAGAGACCCAGCCACACACCCGTTCGATAGCGGGAGTCGAAGTTCGCCCAATCGACGCCCACGAGGAGAAACAGCCCCGTAACAGCCAGCGGGATGGCGACGAGTAAACGCCAGGATACTCGTTCCTTGAACACAATCACGCCGATGGCGGCGAGGAAAAATACCTGAAAGTTGGCCAGTATCGTCGAGAGCCCGGGCCCCACGTAGAGGATGCTGCGGTGCCAGCTGATGAGGTCAGCGCTGAAGAGAATACCCGCCGCTACGGCCAGCCACAGCGGCGTCCAGCCCGCCCACAGGCGTTGGCGCTTGATCAGCACGACGGCGAGCAGGAACAGCGCGCCGAAGAAGACGCGATAGAAGCCCGACGCCGTCGGGCCGACGTGGGCCAGACGGACGAACACAGCCGAGAAGCTGATGATAACGGCACCCACCAGCATCTGCAGTGTGCCGACCTGAGTCTGTGTCAGCCGCGATCCCCGCCGCGGCACGGTTGTTTCGGTCATGTTACGGAATGGACGCGAAGGTTCACTTGTTCTCGAGCACGGCGTACCGGACCACGGCGTAGCGGTATTTCTCGGCCGCCTTCATCGATTCGGCGAACGCCGCGTGGGGCACGTCGTCCCAGATAAAGTACTTCTCAATGAATGCGTCGGCGGCCGCCTTGTCTCCATCCTGCTGCAGCGCGAGCACCTCGGCGAGCATCGCGGCAACGGTCTGGTGGTACTTCTGGTGGCGGATCACGAGGCGGTTGTTCTTGTGATTGTATTCGAAGAGTCCCTTTTCGAGGTAGTAATTGAACTGCATGAGCTGCATGACGGTGTAAGTCTGCGTCATGGCGGGCTTGTTCTTGAGCAACACCCGGCGCACGCCGTCGGCGTACACGCTGCCGGCGGCTTCATCGCTGTAGTAGCCGCGTTCCCGCAGCGTCTCGACGAGGAAGAGGCTCACCAGGTCGGCTTTGAGCTCTTCGAGCTTGTTGGCCGAAGACTCCAGCGCCACGCCCAGCTCGCGGCCGTCGACGGTGCGGTCGACCCCGAGGTAATGGCCGATCTCGTGCCACAGAGTACGGTAAAATCCACCCTCGGGGGTGAGTTCTTTGAAGTGAGTGCGCGCCACTACCGACTGGTACTTGTCGCGGCGGGCGGCAAAAAGTTCGGGATCGTTGAGGATATTGTAGCGCATCAGGATGATGCGGCCGTACTTGCGCGCGTATTCGCTTTCGTTGGGGAGGATCGTGGCCGTGTTGGTTCCGCGCGACTGCCCGAAGTCGGCAACAATATTGTATACGCCGACGGGGATGTCTTCGCGAACCTTCTTCTTGTCCCCGGCACCGCCCCACCCGGCGGGCTCGTAGGGCAACGAGTTCTCGAACGCCTGCATACCCTGGATCGCTTCGCGAAGCGCATCGCTCTGCTCCCGGTCGCGCAGCAGCACGTTCAGCGCGAAGAAACTCTTCACGCCGTAGAGCTGGTCGTCGTAGACCTCGTACGAACCGATCTCGGCGTTGAGGTTGCCGAACTTTCCCGTCACCCACGACGCGTCGCCCGACTCGTAATTGTCGCTGAGCAGATCGCGGGCGCGGTTACGGAGGTACCCCGAGAACTCGGGATCGTCCGCGTCCATGAGTTGTGCCGCTCGGTTGAGCAGCGCGTAGGCGTCGGTGAGCTGCTCGGCAAACGCCACCGAGTAGGGACACGCGTAGAAGGCCATGTCACCCGCGCCGGCCGAGAGACGCCCCAGCAGGTCGCGAAAACCGGGGTGGAGAACGCCGATAAAGGGATACTCACCGATGGTGGCGAGGTCGGCCTCGATGCTGGACGGCTCACTCCGGCGTACCACGTTACGCACTCCGAGGAGAGAGGCCCGGCGGTCCGGGAAACTCTCGAAATACTCGTCGAGTTCGGCGCGCTCGATTCCCCACGGATACACGTTGCGCCCCGGCGTCTTGGGATCGACAGGCAGAAAGGCGTGGGTTTTGTTGTCGAGCATGCGCCCGACCGGCCCCTTGAACTGGTAGTACATCTGGATCAGGTTCTGCGTCGCCGACGGAGACCCCAGCTCGTGGTCGAGGGTGAGCAGGCGATTGTACGCGTCGACCGCCTGATAATGCCGCATCTCCTCGTGGAGCGCCTGGAATATCCGGCCCGCCTTGATCAGCTCATGGACCGCCGCACGCTCGTTCGCGTTCAGTCCCGACAGGTCCGGCGACAGCGTGATCACCACCGTCTTGTCGACAATCGCCTGGCTCTCCTCCACACCCAGATACCCCTCCGGCAACTCCGTCTGGGCACTCACAACACTCGACAATCCAATAACCAGCATCAACGTCAACGCGGTTGATCTCACCCCGGCATTCCTTTCGGTTCCAAGGCGGCTATGCTGCGAGCCGTTTCGGCTCGCTGTATCAGCCGCCGCTAGATATGATGCGGGCATCTAGCCCGCATCATATCTACTCGTTGTCCCAATCCTTCGAAATCTCCGGATACTTGTCCAAGTACCCGCGGATCGTTTCCTTGATCTTCTGTAATCCTTCCGGTGTGCGCGCCTCGAAGCGCATCACGAGTTCCGGCAGGTTGGACGACGCACGAACCAGCCCCCAGCCGTCCTCGAACACGACTCGCGCGCCGTTGATGTCGATTACGCGGTCGAAATCTTTCTTGAGTTCGGCGGTAATCCGGTCGACGACGTCGTACTTCACTTCGTCGGCACAGTGGGCGTTGATCGTCGGGCTCGAAACATAGTAAGGCGTCGTCGCGATAATATCTGAAAGACTTCCCTCGAGGTTGGAAACGTACTCCGCGAAACGGAGAGCCGAGTACACACCGTCGTCGAACCCGTAGTAATTCTCGACGAAGAAGATGTGCCCGCTCATCTCGCCGGCGAGCAGTCCTTGTTCCTCCTGGAGCTTTTTCTTGATGTGCGAGTGACCCGTCTTCCACATGATCGGCACGCCGCCGTGGGCGGCGATATCTTCCTCGAGTGCCTGCGAGCATTTTACGTCGAAGATGATCTTGCCGCCCGGGCTCTTCTCGAGCACCTGCCGCGACAGGAGGATCATGTAGCGGTCCGGCCACACGACTTCGCCTTTTTCGTCGACGAGCCCGAAACGGTCGCCGTCGCCGTCGAATCCGAATCCCATGTCGGCGCCTTCCGCGAGCACCCGCTTGCCGATCGCCTCGACGGTGTCCTTGCGGGCCGGGTCCGGCTCGTGGTTGGGAAAGTCGTGGTCGAGATTGGTGAACTGTTCGATGACCTCGAGGCCGGCTTCGCGAAATATCGTCGGAGCGAACGCGCCGGCGGTCCCGTTACCCGTGTCGATAACCACCTTGAGGTGCCGGCCCACCTTGACGCGGCCGACCAGGTCGGCGGTGTACTCCTCGGCGATCGACACTTCCGTGTAGTCGCCGTCACCGCCCACGAAGTCCTCACTGACACACAACTCGTACACCTTCTGGATTTCTTCGCCGCCGAGTGTTCGCGAGAAGTCGTACGCGAGCTTCAGCCCGTTCCAACCCTTCGGGTTGTGGCTGCCCGTGATCATGGCGCCGCCTTTGGTCTTGTAGCGGTACTGCGCCCAGTACATCATCGGAGTCAGACACATGCCTGCCATGATGACGTTGCGGCCACTGGCGCGGAGCCCCTTGACCAGTCCGTCCTTGAGTTCAACCGAACCGTAGCGGCTGTCGTAGCCCACCACCAGATCCTCTATGCCGAGACGGTCGAGAAACGTCCCGAACGCGCGCCCGATGACCTCGGCGGACGCCGGATTGAGTTCCTCGTCGTTGACCTTGCCGCGGATGTCGTATTCGCGGAACATCGTTTTCTTGAGCTGAGCCACTCGCATTTACCTCCGTTGTCGAATGCCGGCTCCCCGTACCGCTCCCCCGATAAGATCACGCGGCGCGGCCGGACCGGACGCGCCACCATACTTTTAACTAGTTACAATACAAGAGAATACAAGGTTAGGCAAGCAAATTCGGGCCGCTCCCCCGGGGCGGTCAATCATCGGCGATCAGATTGTATTTCAATACCCTGACGCTCATGCCGCCCACCATGTTGTACGCCCGCACGAGGTCAGAGCCGTCAAATGCCTTCTCGTCCTTCGATCCCGTCACGCGGATCCGGATCGGTATCATCCGGGGGTCGAGAGCGTCCAGCGAGCGCCAGTACCCGTCGTACGCCTCGGCCCACATGTGCCCGTAAAAATACCCCTTCTGGTACACCACCCCCACGGCAGGGCGCGCCGGAATCTCCGCGGCGCGCAAGAGCGCCGTCAGCAGCACAGAGTGTTCCGTGCAGTCACCGGCCCGGGTTTCGAGCACCTCGATCGCCGAGGCGAATCCCTGTCCGTAATTCTTGCCCGTTATGTAAGCGTTTACCCACAACGACAACTCCTGCGCGAGTTCCCAACCGTCGAGTCCACTCGCCTCACGCACACTGTCGGCGACGGCACGGATCCGTTCATTCGTCGACTGGATGTAGCGATCTGGCTCGAGGAACACCCCGCTCTTCCTGTCTTCCCTGGTCATCTCGATCTCGTTGACGGCCTCCCGGGTCACCATCAGATCGATATACCCGTCGCCCCGCCCGACGACCGACTGATTAGGTCCCGCGAAGTCCTGCCCTTGTGAGGGCATCTGCTCGAAACGCAGTCGCAGGGTGACATCCTCGAGGGTGGCGAGTTCTTCGGGATATCCCTCGCACTCGATGCCCGTCTCTGCGAGGAGGTCGAAGTCCGGTTCGAATTCCAATTCGGCCAACTCTTCCTCGGTCACGCGTTCGAGCACGAAGTCGATCCCCATCTGAACCATCGTTGTCTTGTAGTGAATGTAGTCCTCGTCGAGCCACGTCGTCTGCATCGGCTTCTCGTCGTCCTCCTCGTACTGCTCGAAGACGATCGGGGTCTGCAGGCGGCCGTCGATCTCGATCGGGTCGGCATCGATGCGAACGATGCGGTGGGTCTTGAACTCACCCGATTCCACGTCAAAAGTACGAAAGTCAAACTCCTCTCTGCCGGCGCGGAGCATCTCTTCGGTATAGACGCCGGCGGTTGCGGCGCCTATCGCCCCGTCTTCCCAGAGGATCCAGCGCGTCCTCTCGTACCCCTCGGCGCCCGATGTGTATCGAATCGAGTTATCGATCATCTCGGCCTTCGACGTGACCGTCATCGCCGATGCCTTGTAGGAGAACGACGAGGAGATCGTCCGCCCGTCGGGGCCATCGTGAAAACTCCCCGACGCGACCATGTTGAGTTCCTGGCCCATGCGGGAAAGCGATATATCCATGTGCATGGTCGCCCGCGAGCCCTCCGGCCCGTTTTCCGACGACTCGTAAGCGTACCCGAGCGGCCGCCCCATGATTCGTACGACCATCGTCGATTCGTGCCTCACGGCCTTCTGTGACGCCTCTTTCTTCTTCTTGCCGAAAGTCCGGTCGATGTGGCCCGCCCACACCGGGACGGCGGCGAGTGTCGACACGATGAACAGGGTCGCGGCGGCCGCCGCGACGAGACAGCGGATTCGGAGTGTGCGTTGCTTCATGTTCAAGCTGGCCCCCTCAGGCTGCGGTTTTTCGGTCGGATATATACATCCCCAATGCAAACACAGGATCGGGGCAGGTGGAAGAAAAAAAAGACGCCCGCCGCTTTCACGACGGACGCCTTCGCGTGGAGGGGTCCACTGATCAATTCATGTCACGTCAGGACACGTCGACCTTGCGGCCGACTTCTTCGGATTTCCTCGTCAGCGTGACGGTGAGAATCCCGTCCTCCATTTTCGCTTTGATATTCTCCTGGTCGACCTCTTTGCCCAGCGAGAAGCTGCGCTCGAATTTCGAAGACCCGATCTCGTAGCGAAGAAAGCCCCTTTTCGGCTTCTCGGCTTCGTCGGCCTTCTCGCCCTGTTCGACCACACGCTCGCCCTTGATGGTCAGCGTATCGTTCTCGAGCGACACATCGACGTCCTTCCTGGACAGTCCGGGCATTTCCATGGTCAGCACGTAGGCGCCGTCCGCTTCCTCGATGTTCGTCCGGGGGAGCCGCTGGGACACGTCCCGGCGAGCCTCCGCTCCGCAGGTCGATCGAGCGGGAAAGAAACCGCTGTTCAGGTTCTCGAAAAGGGCGTCGAACGGTCCGTGATGCGGGCGATATTTCATGAGTTTCATTTTCACTACCTCCTGTTTTCATTCGTATGTTCGGCCACTGAGTGGGCCGACTGGTTGTCTCAGCAACGGACATACGTTAAAGCACGCGCCGTGCCAGAACACCGCGTCCATATATCACGTTGTTATTATGTCAGTTATGAACATCAAGAGGAACGGCGGAAGCGGAACCCCCTCAATGACTGACATTGCGACATGCTTTTTTGTCATATATTCAGACGCTTCGGCATGACGGGCGAGGTCCCGTCACCTGAGACGGCAACACGGGCCGTAACAAAAGCGGTGCCCCGGAACCAACCGGGACACCGCT
>CBDUWU010000147.1:0-8317 GCA_965371015.1 uncultured bacterium
TGGTGTTTCTCGCCCTGGGGCAGGCGATCACGACGGGGCGCCTGGCCAAGATGGGGCACGAGTCGCTGGCCCACCGGATCGACGTCTGGACCCGGTTCATCTATCTGATCGTGTTTGTGGTGGTCGCGATGGTCACGCTGAGGTTTAACTTCTAGCGGCCGGCCCGGTGGATACCCGCCTCAACGACACTAATCAACCTCGATGGTACCCTCGGCGACCATCACGCACGCCCCGCCGATCGTCGTCGTAACGACGGCTCCATCCTCTTTTTCCGCTCCGGCATTCAGGACGCTGGGACGCCCCATCTCCACGCCCTGGGCGATGTGCCACTGGTAGAGACCGTCCGGTTCTTCATCATAGTGGGCGAGAATGCCGGCCAGCGCGCAGTTGGCGCTGCCCGTAGCGGGGTCCTCGGGGACTCCGTCGAGGGGAGCGAAGACGCGGGCGCGGATGTCGAAATCGTCGCCGCTGTGAACGTAGAGGTGAATGTCGGCTGTCAATCCTCTCGCCGCCAGGGCGTGCAGTTTCTTCATGTTAATTTCGGCGCGCTTCAGCGCGTTGCGGTTCTTCAGCTCGGCGAACAGGAAGGGCAGTCCGACGGAGGCCTCGCGGGGAGGATGGTTTATGGTGACGATGTCGGCCGGGTCGAGCGAAACTGCCGCCGCAAGTATCTGCGGCGCTACGGCGGCTCCGAGCCAGAGTTTTTCGGGCGCCGCCAGCCTGCACGAGAACGGTTTGTCGCCGAACCTCGAGATCGACAAGGGAACGACGCCCGAGATTCCCTCGAAGTAGACCTGGATCGTCGAACCGATTTCGCCAAATTCACCCGCCGTCGCCAGGGCAAATGCGGTTCCGATATGGGGATGTCCGGCGAACGGGACTTCGGTGGTTGGTGTGAAGATACGGACCTTGCGGTGGTGTCCGGCTTCCGAAGGGAACACGAACGTGGTTTCGGTCAGGTTGAACTCCCGGGAGATCGCCTGCATCTGCTCGTCGCTCAGCCCCTGGGCCTCGGGCAGGATGGCGAGCTGATTGCCGCCGAAGCGTGTGTCGGTGAACGTGTCACAGAGATAGTAGCGGTAACGCATGACAGGATTGTTCTCCTGAGGGCCCCCGGGGGGGGATGACCGGCTCCACGAATCCAGAACAAGCCTATCACCCGGGTCGGCGATTGACAAGCCGGTCCGCAACGATCTTTCACGGCTCCCGTATTCCTGTTACAATCCCCGGCGGAAGAGCCGGTTGGCTGGATCGAATTCAAAAAAGGTTTTATATGATGCGATCGGGAAGACTCGTCACGACGGGCATTATCTCTCTACTTCTGGCACTGCTATCAGGTGGGTCGGCGGCAGGGCAGGAGCACGAACCGGCTCCCGAAAGCCCGGTTGCGGAGCACCACTCCCCGGACCAGGAGTTCCACCGGAATCACTTCGGTGGCCTGATCGGGGGCTCGACTCACAGCGATACCGACGAAACGGCGGCCACGATTGGTCTCGAGTACGCGCGGCAGTTCTCACCGTGGTGGGCGCTCGCGGTTTATACGGAGTTGGTCAGCAGCTCGCTCGAACGTGACATCATCGTGGCTGTTGGGGGCATCTTTTATCCGGTACGCCGTTTGGGTCTCGTGTTGGCAGTGGGTGCCGAGTCGGCCGAGACCGACGTCGAACACAACGGCGAAATAGAGACCGAGAATGAAACCGGATTTCTGCTGCGGATGGGCGTTGGCTACGGCTTTCGTGTGACACCTCAGGCCGGCCTGGGGCCAATGGTGCTCGTGGACAAGGCCGGCGACCGATGGACCGTCGTCTATGCCCTCTCGATGGTCGTGGGCTTCTAGCTTTCTCCGCGGCGAAGCGCCCGCATGATGTGGAGATCACGGTCGCTTCTCGCTGTACCCACTTTGTGGACTCCCTCTGTATATATGTTATCGATGTTACCAGGAGGGTTTTGCCGACAGCCGCTCGGGCAGACTGAGAATCAGAATATCTATGGAGCTTTCGTCGGCTACGTACTGGCGGTTGAAGAGGATCTTCATGCCGTCGGGGGACCAGATGGGCCTGGCGTCCTCGACGAGGGCGTCGTTATCAAGTACCTTCTCGACGCCTGATCCATCGGCGTTCATGATGTAGATGTGGAAGTTGCCGCTGGATTTGCCGTTTCTGTTGGAAGCAAAGACGATCTTCGAGCCGTCCGGCGACCACGAAGGATAACCGTCGAATGCGGGGAGATTGGTCAGATTGACCGGGTCTGAGCCGTCTCGGTTCATTAAAAATATCTCTGAATTGCGGCCGGAACCCGTATTGCCTCCGGTGGGAAGGACTCTCCTCCACACAATCTTCGAACCGTCGGGCGATACGGACGGATACGTATCCCACTCGGGGAAGTTTGTCAAGCGTCTGACGTCCGAGCCGTCCAGATCCATTTCATAGATTTCGTAGTTCTTTATGTCACTCTGTCCGTCGTCATCTCTTTGTGAGTTAAAAATGATGGTGTTGCCGTCTGGCGAAAACTTCTGGTGGCCGTCTCTGCCGGGGTCACTCGTGATCCGGACGATGTCGGAACCGTCGGCGTTCATTATAAACAGCTCGTTGTTCTCTTCCGTTATATAAGAAGAAAACAATATTTTCGAGCCGTCGGGCGACCATATCGGCGTCTCGTCGGATTCTTCGCGGAACGTCAATCGCTTGACATTCGTGCCGTCCGAGTTCATGACATAGATAGCGAAGCCGCCGGACATGTGGTTATGCCGGTCAGATTGAAACACGATCTGCCTGCCGTCCGGCGACCAGAACGGGTACGCGTCTCTGACGGCGGTCACCCTGAACAGAGAATCGGCGCCGACCGGCTCCGCCGTGGTATCTACAGGCGTCATGGTCAAACCCGTGATACAAATGACCGTGCTTGCAACAGCATTCTTGAGAGATATCATTCGCCCTCCTTGCACGAAATCATATTACTCCACACCGACATGACTGGGATGACTATATCAGACATTTATGGTAGAATAAGATCGCGATGTCGGAAAATGTCGATACCCGAATCGGGTGTCCCCGGGCTCATTCGTGTTCACAAGCAACGAGGGAGAATGAAATGTCACTGATTGCTAACAACCTGGCGCGCCACGCGATGACGTTCGCGCTGGGCCTGATTATTGGAATCGGACTGTTCTGGGCGCTGGCTGCGAACGATCGTCTCGGTGGGGGGCTTGATATCGACGATCTGGCGGGTTCGATGGGGTCGGTCGCTTCTTCGGAAGGATTCGAGGAGATCGGATCCGTGGGTTTTAATCTGGAAAACGTCTACGGCGACTTCAGCCTTCATGGATCGCAGCGGAAACTCGTGGCCGAAATATCATTGAGTTCCCTGCAGGAGATAGAATGGGCGCTCAAGTACGACCGCGACGATGTCGCCTTCGACGGGTTCAGCCAGATCGAGGGGCAGATGGGTGACATGGAGACCAGAAGTGGGGAACTGAAGGTGAGTCAAATCGGCAAAGGCCACTACGTTGTGTTCTTCATGGGCCAGGTAGACGACCCGAAACCGCTCAGAATAGAAGTCTCCATGGACGGCAAGGTCATATACAAAAACGATCTGACCGAGAAACCGGGCCACTGATTTCTGGTCGATAATATCCGCGCCAATTCTTGCGTAATCGCTAACTCGAAATAAATGAATGGGATATGGGCGCCGTTTCGTGGCGTCCATTTTTTTTGTCTGACGATGGAACTAATACCTCGACATGTCACTGGGCGACCTGCTCGAGGGGGTGTGTTATCCGCTTTCGAAGGCCGGTCGCCGTTCGTCAGATCGACCCTCGACAAGGTGGAACAACTCAAGGCTGTATACGGCATGGACTACGGCGCCGAGAACATCCATCGCATGATCGATGAGAAGGGGGAGGCATGAACCCGGGCCGTCGCAGTAGCGATCCGCGTATCCGGCATCGCGTTCGGCTCCATGTTGTTTCTCTCGGACGCCAGCGGAAATTCACATCAAAGGGTTGCTGCCTTGCGGAAGATCATGATCCCCGTATTGTAAATGAAATCCTTGAAATCAACGGGGTTGATAAGGGCGCCGTAGAACAGCCCGGCCAGGAACATGTTGGTCGCGACGGCCGTGAACAGGGATGCGATACGGGTGATCATAATGCCGATCGATAGCAGGATTTGTTCCACATCGGGCCCGGCGTCACGTCCGCCACGCACTTCGTCATCACTTGTTATTCCGGGGTCAGTTCGGTCCAGTTGAGAATCAGGGTTATCGGCTCGTTGACCTGACCTTCCTCGTGAACGACGACGAATCGCTTTCCATCATTCGACACGTCGAAGTCGGAGCCCGACGCATGGGTGAAGAGCTCGCGTTCCTGGCCGATTGCGATCGAACCCCGGACGTATTCGATATCCACGGACATCATCCGGTTGTTCTGCGTCTGGTAGAAAATTTCGCGGCCGTCGCCGCGCCATTGCGGCCAGAAGCCGCCATTGGTGGAGATCTGCCACTTCCGGCCCGGGCCCGGGAATGGCGCCACGTAAACCTCGGCGCGCCCGGACTCGGTCGATACGTATGATAACCACTTCACGTCTGGCGAAAACACGGCCTGGAGCTCGTTGAATTCTGTTGCTGAGAAGGGAAACGCCTTGGCGCCCTCTTCGAGGGGCAAGATATAGATGTCGCCGGCATTCTGCCCGAACCGCTCTATAGCGATAAAGCGGCTGTCGGCCGACCAGTCGGTCGGTTGATCGACGCCGTCGCCCAACAGCAACGCCGTCGCTGTGTCGGTACCCGCGAATGCTTTGGTGTAAATGTCGACCACGGCGTTGAGCTCGTGCCGGAATGCGATCACCTCCCCGTCGGGCGACCACGTCGGCAGACTGCTCATCGTCGCCGGACCAAAAGTGAACCGCGACCGGATACCGCGCTCGACTTCGAATATCCACAGGTCGACGGCCGCCGTCTGCGCGTCGACGACCTCGACGGCTACGCTTTTCTCGTCGGGTGAAATGCGGGGCTGGTCGTAGTTGGCTCGCTCCCCCAGCTGTCCGATTTCGTTACCCTGCCGGTCGAGCCACAAGAGCCGCGCGCCGGGGTCGTCGGCGCCCTTGAGAAACACGAGCTTTCCGTCGTCGGATGCTGAGAAGATCCCGCGCGAAGCGGGCGCGAGGAACTTTACGGGCGTGGCCAGCGCGAAGGGGTCGCCGGTGAACTCGAGAAGGTCCGTGTCGAACGGACGCCCCATCAGCGTGCCGTCGCGCACGTACAGGATGTGCCCCGACGCCAACTCGGCCTGCGATCGGCATGTGAAGAGGCGCTTGTTCACGCTCCCATCGAGCGCGGTGACCCAGATACTGCTCTCGTTCTTGCCCTGCGCCGACGTTCGTACAAAATAGAGGAAGTGGTGGCCGTCGGGCAGAAAGCTCGGAAACCTGTGTGAGTTCTCGCTGGCGTTCGCGTTGAGTGTGGTGACCGTGTCGGACTGCCCGCCCGCCGCGCTCACGCGGTGGATGGGGCCATTGAACGTGGGGGCAAACACGATCATGTTGTCGCTGTTCCACGAGCCGCCCTTGCCGACGCGTGCCGTACAGATCGTGAACGGCGGCGCGCCGGTGATGTCGACCTTCTTGAGGTTTCCCTGGGCGAAGAAGCCGATGGTCTTGCTCTCCGGAGACCAGAAGGGGTAACCGGCGCCGTCGGTCCCCGAGAGTGGACGCGCCGCGTCGTCTGTGAGCGAACGCACCCACAGCAGATCGCGGCCATCCTCCCCGCGCGCGGCAAAGGTCACGTGCCGTCCGTCCGGAGAAATGGTGGCGGGCCCCGGGTGGAGCGAACTCAACTCGAACGGCGCGTCGGGCGGGGCAGATATCTCCGTGCGAATCAGCCGCAGGGATTCCGGATCTACGACATCCGCGCCGGGTTTCAACATCCACGACAGAGCCGCCACGACCCCGAAAACACTAACCAGAATCCAGGCGATCAATGGAGTGCCACGGCGCTGCGGTGCCGCCGCCGCGGCCACGATCTCCGGGTCTCCGGTTTCGCCGTTTTTCATCCTGTCGATGAGGATACGCGCTTCGCCGATGTCGCGGAGCCGACGGGATACTTCCTTGTCGAGACATCGCTCCAGCAGCCGGCGCAGCATACGCGGCGTGGAATCGGGTAGCGCGTCGAGGTCGGGATCACGCGCCAGTACCGAGGCGAGCGTGTCCGATATCGTGTCGCCGCCGAACGCGCGCCCGCCGGTGAGCATCTCGAAGAGCACGCAGCCGAACGCGAAGATGTCAGCGCGCTTGTCCACGGGCTTGCCTCGAGCCTGCTCGGGCGACATGTAGGCGGCGGTTCCCAGGATCACGCCCTGCGCGGTAGGCGAACTGCCCATCAGGGTCGGTGAGTGCGACAGGTTCGAGTCGCCCGGGTCGCTGTCGAGCGCTTTGGCCAGGCCAAAATCCAGCACCTTGACCGTCCCGTCCGGCGTGACCTTGATGTTGGCGGGCTTGAGGTCGCGGTGGATGACCCCCTGTTCGTGGGCGGCCTCGAGCGCGACGGCGACCTGGTACGCGATCGCGAGTGCCTCGTCGACGGGCAACGGACCGCGTTCGACGAGTACCGACAGGTCGTCACCTTCGACGAGTTCCAGCACGAGGACCTGTTTGCCGTTGTCGTTCTCGATGCCGTAGATGGAGGCGATGTTGGGGTGGTTCAGCGACGCGAGCAGACGGGCCTCGCGTTCGAAGCGGCCGAGCCGGTCAGCGTCGGCGACGAACGCGTCAGGCAGGATCTTCAACGCCACGTCGCGGCCCAGCTTGCCGTCGCGTGCGCGGTACACTTCGCCCATACCGCCGGCGCCGATCTTTTTGATGACGTCGTAGTGTGCGATTCTTTTGTTATTCATAATATTTTGATCCTGCGTAGCTGAGGTACCTGCGCCTGATCGGGTAGCGTTCTGGTGTTGTGGTTGTCAGAGGGGAGCTTCTGAGTTAATAATTAGACAAGTCTAACAATAAAGAACAGTATTCACAATTTGTTTTTTGATAACAACTTGTGAATGTAGTCACAAAGAGTGAGATTCCGTAGATGGCAATAGACAAAGGTGGTACAAAGTGACCAGAGTGGATACCACAATGTAAGGAGGCGGAAAGTTTGAAACCCAATACCCACGTCGAAGTCAGGCGACTCCCCCACTGCATAGAGCCCAATCCCAACCGGGTTATTACGCGCTTCTTCGACGCCGACGAAGCAAAGACGAAACGTCGCATAAATCGCGTTCTGACCCTGAGCAAACAGGAAGCCTCCCGTCTGGTGGACGAGCTTCGACGCAGTTACGTGGCCCAGCACAGAGACATAGAGCGCGTGTGGAGCCAGCACTTCCAGCGCGTGGAGGCGTTCATCCCCGCCACGGCCGCCAAATCCATCGACGACGTCCGCCGGCTTCTCATCGGGGCGTACTTCACCATGGAGTACTCGATCGAATCGGCGGCGTTGTTCAACCCGTCGATGGTGCCCACGACGAATCAGTCCGGGCTTTCGGAGGGATCCACTCGCTTTCTAATGAGCCTGCGCGCGACCGGAGAGGGTCACATATCGTCGATCGTGTTCCGCATTGGGGTCATCGACAAAAACAACCACATCATCATAGAGGACGCCAGCCCTTTGAGCCTGTCCCTGGAAACGATTCCGGACACCGAGTTCGATACGCAGCATTTTCGTTACACGCTGCGCGACATCGGCGCGCTTACGCAGTCCGGAGAACAAGTGCTGGACCGCCTGGGCGAGGAATTTACCATGCCGAAGCTGGAGGCCGAACTGGAACGTTCGCGGGAATCAGCAGTATATCTCTCCGAGTTCGAGGAGTGCGCGGAGAACATGCTCACGCTGGCGCGGTCGAATTACAGGTTCGTGATCCCCGACGGGGCAGACGCATCGGAAATCGTCATTTTCCCTTCGTCGGAGAACGAGAGCCGCGGCATCGAGGACGTGCGGCTGGTTCGGTTCACAGAGGATGACGGGACGCGTGTATTGTACGGCACATACACCGCCTACAACGGATATGCGATATTTCCTACCCTGATCGAGCACCGAAACACCGAAGTAGTCGAGATCCACACGATGGCCGGCCGGTACGCGAAAAACAAGGGGATGGCGCTGTTCCCGCGCATGATCGGAGGCAAGTACGTCATGTCGGGCCGGCTGGACGGCGAGAACCTTTATATACTGGAGAGCGACAACGTGCGCGTATGGAACGACGGGCGTCTGTCGCAGACGCCCCGGTACTGGTGGGAGTTTTCCATCATCGGCAACTGCGGGTCGCCGGTGGAGACGGACG
>CBDUWU010000148.1:0-8311 GCA_965371015.1 uncultured bacterium
GTCGATGTCGGGCGGAACGGGAAACTCGACCCGCGCCCGGGAGCCGGCGATCCTCCCGGCGAAGTAGGAGAGCGGATAATTGACCGCGTAAATCGACGGATTGTAGGCCGGCTCAGACGCGGTACCGACTTCGCCGCTCTTGTCACCCTCTCCGGAACAGCCGCCCAGCGCCAGACTCCACAACAGAACGAGCATGACCAGCACTTTTTTCATTTTGAGCACTCCTCCCTCACGACAGTATCACGGCCCGGATGATTTCGGACCCAAAAACCGCCGTCAACGCCGTCAATCCCGCCGCCAGCACCACACCGGCGGCGATGACCACGACGATCTCCGCGGCGAGAATGGCCGTGACACTTCGCCGTGCACCGCCGATTTTCTTCATGGTCTCGATTTCGCGCCGGCGAAGCCGCAGCGACAAGAGAAAGACCAGCGCGGCCGTCGCGAGCGTACTGGCCCCCACCACAACGACGGCGGTCACCACGTAACTCTGGACGGTGAGAATCGTGTCGAGGAGTTCCCTCATCACGGTGGCGGGGGTGACCACCTGGACGAGTTCGTCCGCCGACAGGTACCGGCCCTGCAGCAGTGCGGACGACTTGTCCCCTTCCGGGATTACGAGAATCGCCGTCACCGGGAATTCTCCGATGTCCCCGTGAAAGTGAAACGAGTCGATGTTCTCCGGCGTGATTTCGTTGTATTGAACCACGGAGGCGTTGGCAATGACCTTGTTCCCCTCGCGGCGAAGGACTCCGGACGCGGCCTCCGGACGGGACATTTCCTGGTGGCCGTGCCCCAGGCCCTCGATCACCCACGCCGTCTTGACGTCGACGAAGACCACCCGGTCGTCCGGCGTGTGATTTCGCTCGAGCACCCCGACGACCTTCATCCGCAGGGGGTATACGCCGGCCAGATCGAACACATTTTCGGGTGAAGAAACGACAAACCCGCCGGGAACCGTGCGGGTGGCGTCCGCCACGTCGGCGCCCAGTACGCACTCGCCCAGAACGGCCATCTTCCGTCCCTCGACCACCCGCAACCCCCGGAACTCGAAGTAGTCGAGCGTCGTTCCTACGATCGGGTGTTTCTGCGCCCGGAAGCGCGTGTGCAGCGGAATCGCCGCGGCCAGCTTTGACGCCTCGATGCGCCCGACTTCGGCGAAATCCATCAGGGCGGGAGGGTCCGACTCGAAGTACAGCGAATTCAAAACCAGTTCGAGAGGGCTCCCTTTCGCTCCGACGAGCAGCGGAGTCGACTCGGCCCTTGTGGCCAGCTCGCGCTCGCTCTGGTCCACGAGAACCTTGAGCCCTGTCGGGAGAAAGACGATCAACGTGATCGACAGGACCAGTATCGCCGTCTTGATCCGGTGGAACGCGAGATAGCGCCAGGCCATATAGAGGACGGCGCTCATGTCGCCTCCCCGTCCGAATCGCCCGACCCGGCGTAATAATCGCTGAATTCAATGACGCGGTCGAACCGTTTCAGGAGCTCGTGGTCGTGCGTGACCACGACCATCGTCGTTTGATTCTCGCGGGCGTGGTCGAAGAGAATGTCGAGCACGCGATCTTTGTTCGATGGATCGAGGTTTCCGGTGGGCTCGTCGGCGAGAATCACCCTGGGCCCGGTGACGAGTGTGCGGCAGATGGCGACCCGCTGACGCTCCCCCTGCGAGAGCTTGTCGACGTGGCGGCGGAGTTTGTCTCCGATCCCCACGCTTTGTGCCAGCGCCACAGCCCGGCCCCGAATCTCGGGAGAATTCTTCATGCACGGATTGATGCGGTACGGGAGCAGAATGTTGTCGAGGACGTCGAGGTACGAGAGCAGTTCGAACTCCTGGAACACCAGCCCGATATGTCGAATACGAAAGTCTCGCCTCGCGCCGTCGCCCAGCCCCGAGATATCGACGTCGCCGGTGACGACGCGCCCGGCGTGGGGCACGAATACGCCCGCCATCAGGTTCAGCAGCGTCGTTTTTCCCGTCCCGCTCGGGCCAATGACGGCGACCGCCTCTCCACCCCGCACTCGAAGTTCGGGAACACGGAGACGGAATTCACCGTCCGCGTAACGAAATTCCAGATCCGATAGTTCTATCATGAGATCGTCACGATACCCGGCGTTCTTCCAGAAGGTTCATTTCGGTGATCTTCCACACCCCGTCGACGGGCCGGATGGTCAACAGCGCGTCGTACTGGTTGCGGCGCGTATGGAGGTGTCCCCAGTGTCCGACAGACCCCGAAACCGTCCACGTGCACTCGGCTACGAAACCGCCACCGTCGGCCGGCCTCGCAACCACCGCCGACAGATCGACTTTCTTGACCTTGACCCGCGCGCCGCCCTGGCTCTGCAACTCGAGCGCCTTGCGCGTTTCCAGGTAGATGCCCGTCAACAATTCACCGGAGGCACTGCGTTCGAGGGTATCATAGATAACTTCTTCGTCGCGATAGTCGAAGGCCCGGTAAACGTTGGTAAGGAGGCCCGCCACCACCGCTTCCGTTTCGGTCCGGGACATGCCGGTCAGTCCGGGGACCGGCACGGCGATCTTCACCACCGGAAACAGCGCCACAGAAGCGGCCACGAGAAAGAGCGCCGTCACCCCGATTTTCCAGCGCCTGGCGTCGCTGCGCCGGACGGCCCTCACCAGCAGCACCACCAGTGCCACCAGACACAGCACGCTCAGTACCGGGACCGGCAATCCGCCAGACGGTCTCGATATCGCCGTCAAGACCGGTATCGTCGGGTTGGTGAGAAAATTCTGCCAGTGGAGCACCGAGTCGTCCGGCGTGAGAAAGTACGGCATCCCGCCCGCTTCGTCGGTGGACGATGTCGGCACACGATTGATCCTGTCCGTGAACAGTCCCCACGCCATCGTCACATCATCCGGCAGGCTGTCGACGGGATAAACGTAGATGATGCCGAGAGTCGCCGAAACTGCCGGCAGGTCTTCGGGAGGATCGACGACGCGAGTGTTGCGGAGCGTCCGCCGGAGGAAGTGGATCCTGTCGAGCACCGGTTTCGGGCTGCGGCCGTCGATCGTGACCGGAGCCCTGTCGGCAAAAAAAGCGGCGACGCGCCGCTTGATCTCTTCCTGCGACGCGGCGGGGATCGTATCGAGACCTTCGATGCCCAGGTCGACCCACTGCTGCAGGTCCCTCGGGCGCGCGATGATCTCCTTGCGTACCTCGTAATTTTCGATGTAGATAAACGCCGACAAAGGCGAGTCGAACCGCCGCCGGAGGTTACGGTTATCGAATCGAGAGTACCACGGGTCTTTCCAGTCGAGGTGGAGGGTCTCGGACACCCCCAGATAGCGGAAGTCCGTCACGGGCAGGCCTTCGTGATAGACGACGAATCCAACCGTCGCCGCGGCGAAGCGGCCGTCGCCGCGGCTGTGGATTCCGAAGGTGAGCGATTCGGGAAGACCGGAGAGGCCGTACCGCAGTACGGCGAATACGACGGGTTCGACTTCACCGTCCGTATCCACCATGGGCTCCCCCGTGATTTCGTCGCGGCGGATACGCGGCCTGACCGCGAGGCTGTCCAGCCTCCCGGCTACAAGAGAACCGTCGCTCAAACTGAGCGTCCAGTCTTCCGTCATGAATCGGCGCAGTCGGACTTCAAACGGCTCCGGTTCAAATCCCATGCGCTCGTAGATATCGTCCGGCATCAGGTTGCGAAACCCCGCGAGATCCGCTATGCCGATTTCGAGTTCGACGCGGACGGCGCCCTCTTCGATGAAGATCTCGGCGATCGTCGGGGCCGTCATGGCCTTCGTCACCATGATCGCATCGGCACGGGTTGCCTGCCGGGCGCCCGCGAGCGCCAGAAAAACCAGGGCCAGGATGAAAACAATCGCAATTGAAGATTGGGAGCGAACCATATGAAAGCGCCGGTCCTCTACTGCGTGTCCATATAATCGTGGGCCGACCAGAGCCTTTTGAGCTGGAATCGAAAAATTATATTGTCGGCGGCGAAACTCTCGTCGTCCGTGTCCCTGCCCGTCTGCACCACCACGTGGAATTCCGCCGTCCATACGTAGTCGAATATGTAACCGAGCCCCACGTCTATTCGCATCTGGTCAGCGTAGATTTTCCCGTCGACCTGCCCTTCATCCCAGAACCACTCCCAGGAACATGGTATGAACAGGTACTGTTTCTTGTCACCGCGATTCAATGGAAATTTCGTTGCGATGCGGTAACGTAAACGCGTGCTGGCGAACCAGTCGCTGTCGTCGATCGTGTAGACGAGTCGTTCTTCCAACCGAACGTAACTCGAAAGAGTAATGAACCCGATATGGGGCCAATTGAGCAACCCTCCCAGCCACGGCCGGACTTCCAGCGTATTGGACGCGTCCTCGTTGACGCTGTAGAATATGCCGAGGCCGCCGCGTGCTTCCAGCGGTCCTCCGAGGGGATTGTGGAGGCGAATCGCCGGTCGGAAGTACCCGGAAACCCACTTCGGCGCGTCCCACTGGTAACGCGCGCCCCCGTCCCCATAATATTCCCATTTCTTCGAGAGATAGAAATGTCCGTGGTAGTCCGCCCAGACCTGGGGAACGACGTCGCCGGCCGACGCCGGAACCGACGTCAGCAGCAACAGCAGGACCGGTACTATAAACAGCGTTCTTTTCATTCCCGGCGATCGAATCAGCCGTCCTTCTTTTCTTTTTTGGCCTGTGCTTCGGCTTCCTTGTCGTTGATTGCCTTGGACATGGCGTTCCACTCGTCCTCGGTCATGAGGTCTTTCACCTGCATGCGAGCGTCGAGAATACTTTTTTGCAACGCCATGCGCGACTGATCCGCCCGCTCGATAATCAACCGGTAGTCATCCCGGGTGGCATCGAAGTCATTGAATGTGTTTTTGATATCCCCGGCCCACACCTCATTGACCTCTTTGGCGTACTGTTCAAGCGCGGCGTCGGCCCCCTTGGTGACGTCGATAATCTGCTCCTGTCGGGACTTGTCCGACACAGCATCTTTCACGAACGACTTGTAGGCTTTTTCGAACGAGTAGCCGTCGCCCCCGAACACCAGGATCGAAAGCAGCGTGATTGTTCCGATAATCATGACATTTCTCCTCGAGGGAATCGTTATGAGCCCAGAGACCGCTGCCAGCTCTCGTAGAGCGTTTCGTCCATATCCGAGACGACTTTCCAGTCTTCCCTGCCGGCAATCCGTTTCATTTCAATAGTAATATCGATCAATTTGTCGACCGCTCTCGACCGGCACTCGTTAAACGAATCAAACTCTTTCTGCCATTCCTCACGGGTGGAGTTGTAGTCCTCGTCGAGTGCTTCCATTTTCTTGTAGTACCCGCGCAACTCGTGATCCAGATCTGTCAGAACAATCTCGATCCGGTCGACCTGTTCGATGAGTTGCGTCGCCTTGTCCGGATCGGCGATATTTTCCGTGATCCGGCTCCGCATATCCTCGACCCAGGCTCCACCCGGACCGTAAGGCGCCATTTCCTTTTTGCCGCACCCGGTGAGCACCGCAGCTACGATCACCAGGGCCAGCACGGCGCCGGAAGCCATCCCCCGGTTTTGTGTCGTACTTCCAGTCTTCATAACCGAACCTCCATTCTCACCATGTATAACCGACCGACGTCGTGATGCCGAAGTCGTTCTTCGCGGCGCCTTCAGACGGCGGCTGGCTATCGTAGTTGTCCCACCAGGTAAACACAAGCATGAAGTCACTGACGATTTCCTGCGTCAGGCTGATTTCAGAATCCAGCCTGTAGCGGTCAAAGTCCGGCAGACTGGGATACGCCGACACCGAGGCGACCAGGTCCGTCTTGGGTGTATTGTATTTCCACAGACTATATGCGAGCGCGACCACGCCCTCGAGGTTGTTACTCGGCGGCTGGACAACATCGGTCGGCCATTCCCGGGTGACCTGCAACCCGAGAGTAGACTCGAACACGTTCCAGTTCGATTGAATCATGTGCGCCCCCAACCCGGAACCCAGAGTCAAACGAAGCGCGACGCCCATCTCGTCGTTCTGAAACCCCGTCCACGTCGTGTCCCAGAACAACCTGCGCTGGAACATCCGCTGGTACGACGCCGTCGCTTCCGTACGTTGCGTGGTGCGGTCGTCGGATTCCGTCGTAGTGGTCGTCGTCGCGGTGATTTCGAAAAGGTTCTTCTCCTCGCGATAATTCGTATCGAACGCGAATTCGAAACGCCCGACGTCGCTGCTCCTGGTGTAGCTGATACCGAGGCTGACGGAACCGTCTATCCGGCTCCAGAAGGTCTTTTCGATCGGCGTAATCCGGACGACCTGCAGTTTCTCCAGCGTCACCATGATATCCGCCCGCGCAATCCGGAAGTTGCCTTCATCGTCGAGCGCCGGTGTACCGTAATATTTGTAGCTTTCCTGGTCCTCGATCTCGAAGTAGTACTCGCTCGTCATTGTAACGATGTCTTCCCACTCCACGTACACGGTGCTCATCGCATCGGTCTTGAACGTGAGTTTTCCGCGGTAGAGGCTCTTGATCTCGCCCGTTATCGTGTCGCCGTTCACGAGCACAATGGTATCCGTTTTGGCGCGCGCAAAGGCGGTGGCCGTCGATAATAACATCAAGGCCATAAACAGCATCAACCCGATCACGGATTTTGCCATCGGTTGCGGAAACGGAACCACCATGAAGAGGGACTCTTAAAAAGCCCGGAGTTTGATCTCGGCGACTACAGCCAGTTGAAAATTACACCGACGTTGACGCCGATCCCGCTCGCGTCGACATCAACATCGATGTCGCTGAGACTGGTCGTCGTGTAGGTATACTTGAGTTCGGCAAAGGCCCCGATCTTGGCGATCGTAAACTCGATGCCGCCGACACCGAAACCGCCCCACGAATTGTCTATACTGATGTCATTGCCACCGCTGTATATGTAGTAGCCGAGTCCGGCCCCGAGATAAAACAAACCCAGTTTCACGCGGGCGAGCCCTTCGAGGGGATACAGGTTGAGGTCGGTGTCTTCTTCGCTGAACGAGAGCCAGCTGGCGCGCGCTTCGGCCGATATGAGGGGGATGATCTTGAATTGATGGCTGAGGCCGAGACCGTAGCCGTTGTCGATGTCCTCGCCGTTCCAGTACGATAGAAACGCACCGATACTGTGCGCCCGTGGCGCCATCGAAACGACCATGACCGCTGCAATCGCGATGATGAGAAACTTCTTCATTGACTACTCCTTTGATTGTGGAACGAATGCCGGCGGGTGTTCCTCGTGGAACGCCGTCGCCCGCTGGTACGAATCGGCGACCGCCAGCAGCGTCGCTTCGCCGTACAGATTACCAATAAATGTCACGCTGGTGGGAGCACCATTTTCGTCAAAACCGTTGGGCAATACGACACACGGGTGCCCCGTGAGATTCGTCAATAACAGGTTCCCACCGCCGAAACTCGGTGATAGATAGACATCTACGTCCGCCATGACCCGATGCATCCCCTGGATCATCTCGTAACGAACGCGATTGGCCTGTATGTACTCCACTGCCGGGATAAAGCGCGACGAACGAAACACGTTCGGCCACGCGTTCTTGACCTGCCGGACCATGGTATCGTCGCCTCCCGAGCGGGTCAACTCGTCGAATGCAGCTGCCGCCTCCGCACTGAGTATAAACGCCAGTGAATAGACAGGATAATCGGGCAGGTCGATCGGCACCAGTTCCGCCCCCAGATCCCGGAGTTTCGCCAGCGTGGCGGCATCGCGATCGTGGGTCGCGTACTCCTCCTCGACCGCCGACTCGAGATACCCGATACGCAGTTCGGACAGGTCGACGCGATGGTCGTACTCGAACGCGCCCTCCCGAACCGTAGGATCGATGCCGTCGGCGCCCCGGATCGCCTCGAAAACGATGGCGCAGTCCTCCACCGTCCGGCAGATCGGACCGATCTTGTCCATCGACCACGACAGGGCCATCGCCCCCGCCCGGCTCACACGCCCGAAAGTGGGCCTCAGGCCGGTCACACCGCAGCGCGTCGCCGGCGACACGATCGACCCCCACGTCTCGGTGCCGATGGCAAACGTCACCAGCCCGGCCGCCGTCGCCGACGAAGACCCCGCCGAAGACCCGCTCGAACCCTGCTCGAGATTCCACGGGTTCCGGGTCATGCCGCCGTACCAGACGTCCCCCCACGCGAGTGCGCCGAGGGTGAGCTTGGCGACCAGCACCGCCCCCGCATCTTCGAGTTTTTTGACCACGGTCGCCGTATCGTCGATGACCTGGTCCCGGTAGGGCACGGCGCCCCACGACGTGATATAGCCCGGAACGGCGAGCAGGTCCTTGGCGCCATAGGGGATCCCGTGGAGGTA
>CBDUWU010000149.1:0-8309 GCA_965371015.1 uncultured bacterium
CATGCCGATCGACGGCCCGATGGACGTCGTGGCGCTCATACCCGGTTTTGTGTCCAACGGTGACGAGATCCACTCGCGGGGAGGACGCAGCGACGAGATCCAGGTCCAGTATAATGGTATCCCGGCCGGCAATCCACTGGGGGGGAGCTCTATCAACGTCTCCCTGCTGGGAACGAAATCGACCGAGGTGATTGGAGGCGGAATGGATGCCGAATTCGGCGACGCGCAGTCGGCCGTGATCAACATCACGACGCGGGAGGGCAGCGGGCGATTTAGCGGCGAATTTCGTTATTTCACCGACGACTTCGGGCGACAGGAAAAATCCTACACAAACTTCGACCGGGTGAGCATCGGATTCGGGGGGCCGACCTGGTGGAAAAAACTCCGTTACTACGTATCGGGCGAGGCGACATTCACCGATACGGAAAACTCGACCATCGAGCCGCGCAGGGAACACAAAATCACCGACTGGCTGAAATTCCGCGAACGCCAGACGCACGCGTATAATTTCCAGTCCAAAATCACCTGGTCGCGAGGGGGGTATAAGGTGAGCGGCGAGGTGATTGCGTCCCGCACCCGCCGCGACGCCTACTACAACAACTGGAACGTGGAAGGCTACGTCGGGAAGATCCACTACTTCCAGCGTCTCGCGGCGGTTGCCGATGGCGCTGTGCCCGTGATGCGTTTTGCGGGGATCACGCGCATCGACCACGGAGGGTGGTCCGAGATCGAGAACGACGCCGAACGGGAGCGCCAGCTGCGAGTCCGCGACGTCGTGATTGTGCAGCAGATTCGCGATCCCGAGACGGGCGAGGCGGACGAGCGCGTGTTCTACAACTATCGCGCGGCTACCATAGGCGGCGTGGACGTCGTGTGGGACGAGGCGGTCACGACACCGGATGGTGCGTCCATACTGTACTACCGCCCGTGGGTGCTGTTCTCGGGGTTTCAGTACCCTTACAGCGAATTCAGGCCTTTTCTCCGCGACGCGGCCGGGGCCGATTCGGCATTCGTCCCCTTCAATTCGGCGACACGTACGCCGGAGATCAGGAGTGATAACACGCAATTCAATCTCGGTTTCAATCACGTGATCAACAGCAGGCTGCTCTACTCGATCAAGCTCAGCCGCCTCGAGCTGAGAAGCACGCAGACCGCCCACGACGAGGCGGGCAATCCGAAAGCCCCGCACCAGTTCACTTCCGCCGGACTCCCGACGAACCTGCCCGACGGGTCGTATCTTCCGGGCGGGATCACCAATGCTACGTGGTACACCGATGACGCCCACCCCTATTTCGTGACGGCGTACGACTATCCGCTCTATACGGACCAGCGCGCGGTCCAGTATCTCGTTCGCACCGACCTCGACTCGCACCAGCTGAAGGGCCACAAGATCCGGACGGGAATTCAGCTGATCTACAACGACTTGAACGACGACGAACGGGTATACCCCGCCCAGCGCCGGCTCGACGCCGAGACCGGCCAGTACCAGCAGGGACTCAACGTCAACATCTACCGCAACTTCAATACCGAAGGCGCTGTCTACGCCCAGGATAAGTGGGAGTACGAGGGGATGGTCGTCAATGGCGGCCTGCGTGTCGAGTTTTTCTCGACGGGAAACAATACAGAGATCAAGATCCACAGCAGCGAGATCGAACCGGACGTGGAACAGTGGAAGTACAGTCTCTCGCCGCGACTCGGCATTGCGTTCCCGATCACCGAACGCGACAAGTTCTTTTTTCACTACGGTCGATTCACTCAGTGGCCCAGCCGCGTCTACCTGTTCAAGACGCAAGACGCGATCGGTTCGCTGGGCACGCTGGGAAATCCCAACCTCGATCCCATGCTGACCGTTTCGTACCAGGCGGGTATATCGCACCAGTTCACCGACGATATCGCAGGGAACTTCGTCATATTCAACAAGGACATCTACGGTCTGGTATCGTCGAACCTGGTCACCGACGACTCCACCGGCATTCAGAGCCTGCGTTACACGAACAAAACTTACGCCAGCTCGCGCGGCCTCGAAGTCGCGCTGAAGAAGCGTCTGACACGGCGCCTGGGGTTCGAGGTGTCGTACACCTACTCGTTCGCCGATGGTGTGGCGAGCGATGCGGACTTCGGCCGTTCGGCCGAGGGACTCACGCACTTGCCGACCGACGAACTGCCGCTCGAGTGGGACCAGCGGCACACCTTCAACCTCACCTTGCGCCTGCAGAGCGGAAACAGCTGGAACGCCACCGCGATCTATCAGTTCGGATCGGGGCTGCCGTGGACCCCAGTTGACCGGTTCGCGAGACTCCGGGATCCGATGTGGGAACACTCGCGGCGTCTCGAGCCTTCGCAGCAGCTGCGGCTGCTCGGGCAGAAGCGCTTCGATGTGTACGGCCGGCGGCTTACCCTGTTCTTCGAGGGGCGTAACCTCCTCGACGACGATATTCTGCGAAAGGGAGGAACCAGTCCGGGTGCGTTTCCCGGAATGAACGGCGCGGAAATGGACGACGGCTCCTACCTCACCGAAACGGGACGGTACGGCGGTGCCTACCTGCAGGACGTCAACGACGACGGTCTCGACGAGTTCAACCCGGTGTACGATCCGACCATATGGGCGGAGCATCGTGTCTGGCGGGTTGGTGTCGGTTTCGCGTTCTAGACGGGGGCGTCTCGGTCGGAGGATCAACAGTCAACCGGCGCGAAAGGGCCGGGTCAAAGACCCGGCCCCTTTCGTGCGAATATCCGCGGCGCGGTCTAACCGGCCGCTTCGATCAACTGCGCGGGAGTCACGACCTCGCCGTATTTCTCCCGATACTCGAGGAGTTCCCTCTTCTGCTCTTCGTAGATTTCGAAGAGCCGCTTCGGGATGTGGGCGTCCTTGCCGTACGCTTCCGTCTGCAGGTCGATCCTGCCGACGATGTTGTCGATGTACAGCGAGAACTGCATGTTGTACAGGGCTTCCGGATAGTCCTTGTTGATCTTTTCCTTGAACAGCTTCTTGAGGTCCTCGTACTTCGGGATGTGGCCGACAGGCGTCTCGATGGTGTCGACTTCCTTGTGGGCCAGGAGCTCGAGCCAGCCGAGCCACACCTTGACGTCTTTTTTCTCGCCGAGGAGCTTCTTGCCCTCGGTGCCGCCGCGCGCCTCGTGGGTGAGGAAGTAGTTCAGACCCGCCAGCACCGGCCTCATGTCGTCGGCAATGGCTTTGTTGTTGAAGAAGTCGAACTGCACCTGCATGTAGTCGCCGAGCGAACCGGGGATGAACGGCGCGTTCGCCCACGGAGCGCGCTTGACGCCGGTGGCGCCGACTTCGGTAGCTGTCGCCGCGGATACGATCGACGCGCCGATCACCACGCCGTGGTCGGGGGTCCTGGCGACCCACACGGGGGGCATCGTGTCGCTGTCGCGTCCGCTGTAGGTGACGATGCGCGTTACGACGCCGTCGGCGCTCTCGGCCAGTTCGGAAAACGTTTCGAGTGCCCTCGACTCGAGCGTGCAGCGCGAGTTGGGGTGGGACAGGGGAACGGGCTTGCCGTTTGCGTCGGTCTTGCCCTCTTCCCAGTCACCCTGGAAGTTGAAACCCTTTTTCGGGTGCTCTTCGCCGTTGCCGACCCAGTGCGGGACGAGCTTGTCGTCGATCAGGACATTGGACCAGATGATTTCGGTGCCCTCGTTGCGGAGCAGCTTGACGAGAAGGGGGTCGCCTTCCATGTTGACGTCCGCGACGATGCCGAAAATCCCCGCTTCCGGATTGATCGACCGTACGGTACCGTCATCGGCAATCCACATCTGGGCCAGGTCGTCGCCGATGAAGTCGGTGCCGACCATTGCCGTGGTGGTCTTGCCGCAGCCGCTCGGCGCGGCGCCGGCGAAGAACGTCACACGGTCGCCGGGTCCACGGAGGCCGGTAATGAACATGTGCTCGGAGAGCTGCTTGCCCTTGCCGAGGTAGATGGCCTTGTCGACTGCGAAGCGGTGGTTACCCTTCTTCATCAGCAGCGTGTTGCCGGCGTAGGTGCAGAACACGCTGAACGTGGTCCACCAGCTCCGGTCCATGTACACGCGCGCGTTGGGCAGATCCTCGGGGCGGTTCGGTCCCTCGCTGTGGACGTTGGTGAAGAAATGGCCGAGGCGCTCGACTTCTCCGTCGAACTGATCGAAGATGTTCCGGTAGAGCAGCTCGGCACTGTGAGACACGTAAGCCGAACTCGTGATTTCCAGAGCCGGGTTCGAGGCCGGGGCGCCGACGGGGCCGCGCATGTAGAAGCCGACGACCATCGTCATCCCCTTCATGACGCCCGTCATCTTCTCGCGGATGTCCACGAGGGCTTCGTCGCGAAGCTTTTTCTTGGCCAGCGCGCTGATCTCTTCGCCCTCGTTGGCGATGTAAAACGTCCGGTCGACGATACGGCCCTGCTCGTCTTTCAGGTCGTAATGGATCGTGTGGTTCTTCATCGCGAGCGGCTTTTCCTCACCCTTTTCCAGGGAGTACTCGCGGACCCACTGCTTGTCGGCATCCGACCCGCTGTTGATGAACACCTGGTCGGGCTGGCACATCGCGATCGCGTTGGCGATCTTCAACCGGGCTTCGGAATTCTTGATCTTGTCGAGCTTGGCGAGGTTCGCAGCATCCATCTTCTCTTTGAAAATGGCGTTCGCGTCGTCGTCGGTCTTGATCCCGCCGATCTCCGACAATATGTCGACACCCTTCTTTAGCTCTAACATGGTGGTTACCTTCTGAGGTTTGAGAATTATGTGATTATAACAAAATGAGTTACGCTATATAGCAAATAGAGAATGATATTGGTGAATTGTATACGCGGCCGTGGACGTTTTCCACGAAATATTGACATTACAGGTTAACGCTATCAATCATCCAAAACAAGTGAAAACTGTCACAAAGTCAAGAGCGCCGGACTCTTATCCACACAAAAAGGACCGACAACTCCGTTATTTGTTGACGTCCGGGCCGCGGGGTGACAGAATTCTAACGAACGTTCGATTGGTAAACTCATCATGCCCGATATGTCCAATCAGAGAAACGCGGCGGGTGGGGTCGGCAGGGGAAGCGCCAGACAGGCCGAGATCCTCGCCCGGTCCGCCCGGGTCATCGCCGAAGAGGGATACGAGAAAGCGAGTATTCGCAAGATCGCCTCGGCAATGGGTATGAGCATCTCCGCCCTTTACTACTACTTCTCCTCCAAGGAAGACCTTCTCTTTTCGATCCAGTACAGCTCGTTCGACGGCCTCGTGCGCCGGCTCGAAGACAGGCTCACACGGGAATCGGACCCCGAAAGCAAGCTTTACCTCCTGATCGAGAACCACCTGGAGTTCTTTCTCGAGCGTCTCAACGAGCTGACGATATGTTCGCACGAGATCAACACGCTCAAGGGGGAAGCGTACGACAAGGTGCTCGAGCGCCGCCGGCGCTATTACCACATTGCTCTCGGTATCGTGAGAGACGTCAAAGCCTCGAAAAAAGACGCCGCGTTGCAGGCCCGGCTGGCAACGCTCAACCTGATGGGCATGCTCAATTGGGTATACATGTGGTACGACGCGGACAAGGATCGGTCCTGCCGCGCGCTCGCGACGGAGATTTACAATTTGTTCCTGAACGGTATCAGGTCCGAAAGCCGGTCCCGCCCGCGGCCGCGATAGCGGCGGGTTGGCAGGTTTCAACGCAAACTGGAGACAAACCATGGCTGAACAGGCGTTACTGGACAAGGAAACGTTTGAGACATTTCGCAACTGGCGCTTGAACCGTGCGGATTACGCCAGAGAGTGGAAGGAGAAAAACGGCGGCAAGCTGATGGGCTACTTCTGCACCTACGCTCCCGAGGAACTGATGTACGCGGCGGGCATCCTGCCCCTGCGTATTCTCGGCAGCCACGAGCCGCACGATGTCACCGAACCGCACATCTTCGCGATGTTCTGCCCTTTCTGCCGCGACTGCCTCGCGCAGGGGTTGAAGGGGCGGTTCGACTACCTCGATGGCATCATGATCGCGCAGTCGTGCCTGCACATCCGTCAGGCTTTCACCAGCTGGCAGAAGCACATCCCGATAGACTACAGCTACTACCTGCCGATGCCGCACCACGTGCAGAGCCGCCACGCGACACCGTTTCTGAAGAAAGAGCTCGAGGTGTTCCGCGACTCGCTCGAGGAATGGCTGGGGAAGAAGATCGAGGACGACGCGATACGCGACGCCATCGACGTCTACAACACCAACCGGCGCCTGCTCCACCAGGTCTACGACCTGCGCAAGGGTGACAACCCGCCGCTCAGCGGAGAAGAGGCAATGGAGCTGGTGCTCTCGTGCCAGATGGTCGATAAGCGCGACCACAACGTTGCGCTGGAAACGCTTCTCGGCAAGCTCGGAGCGCGCGAAGTCAACAGGCCAACGGGCACCCGTTTGATGATCCTCGGCAGCGAGGACGACGACATCGAATTCCTCAACATGGTCGAGTCGTGCGGCGCGACGTTCGTCGTCGACGAGCACTGTACGGGGACGCGCTATTTCTGGAACGAAGTCGAAGCGACCGGCGGGGACGCGCTCGACGACGTCGCCGACCGTTACGTCAAGCGGCCGCCGTGTCCGACGAAGGACTGGCCCGAACGTACCCGCACGGAACATATCCTGAACATGGTCAGAGACTACAACGTCGCCGGTGCGATCATCATGCAGCAGAAATTCTGCGACCCGCACGAGATCGACACACCGGCGCTCACCAAAGCGATCAACGACGCAGGCGTCAAGACGCTGTTCCTCGAGTTCGACGTCACCGTGCCCATTGGCCAGTTCAAGGTGAGGGTGGAGGCGTTCCTCGAAATGTTGGAACAGGATGATCTGTTCTCCGACGATGACGACGATTTGTTCTAAGCGAAAGGAACACCGATGTCAGTGAACGGAAAATACAAAACAGAACAACTCAAGTGCTGGGGCAAGGCCAAAGAGCTGCGCATGAAGTACTACGAGGATTACGCCAGGGCGCACGAGCGCGGCGGCCTGCGATGGGTCGGCGGTGCGTGGAGCTTCAGCGCCATACCGTCGGGGTTGGGCCGTGACGTGTGGAGCCTCACGAGCGAGCCCTACGGCGCGAGCATCGCCGCCAACAAGGAGTTTTCGCTCAAGTGTCTCGAGGCCACCGAAAAGGCGAGCTTCGCGCGTGACCTGTGCTCGTACATGCGCAACTACTGGGGTTCGATCATCCTCGACAAGTACGTGTTCGGGGGCCCGTTTCCCAAACCGGACTTTATCTGGCAGGACCACATCTGCTGCAGCCACGCGAAATGGTATCAGGTGGTGAGCGACCTGGAGGGCGGCCTGCCGCACTTCAGCATGGATGTGGCGGTCGGACCCTACAAGGACGTCGCCCCGCACAAGATCGACTACCTCGTCAACCAGATGCAGGACGGCATCGAGTGGATGGAAAAGACCACAGGGCGCCGGTACGACGACGAGCTCCTGATCGAGGCGGTCAAGAACGAGTTCCGCTCGACGTCGCTGTGGGCGGCCGTGTGCGAACTCAACAAAAACATTCCCGCACCACTCGAAGAAAAAACGATGTATTCGCTCTACGTTCTGGGAACGCTCAACAAGCACGACAAGGAAGTGGTGGACTTCTACCAGGAGCTGCTCGACGAGACCCGATACCGGGTCGAAAACGGCATTGCCGCCATCGCCAACGAGCAATTGCGGCTCATGTCCGATACGCAGCCGCCATGGGGTTTCTTGAGCATCTTCCGCTATATGGAGAAGTTCGGCGCGATCTCGGTGGGATCGCTCTATACGTACGGGCTCATCGGTATCTGGGAGGACAAACCCGACGGCAGCTGGGGGCCGCGCACGACGCCGATGGACAAGGGCATCGAGATCAACGACCGCGAGACGGCGCTGCGACTCTACGCAGACTGGACGCTGAGCAAACCGGAGTGGCAGCACTTCTATTCGCCCCATATCAAGACGGAGATGATGGCCCGCATCGCGCGCGAGTGGAAAATCGACGGCGTGATGCTGCACTACAACCGGGGTTGCGAGGGTTTGTCGATCGGCATCGCGGAAAATCGCCTGGGACTCATCGAAGCGGGACTACCGGTGATGACGTTCGAGGGGAATATGGGCGACGAGCGAGAATTCGACGAGTCCCGCGTCAAGGCGCGATTCGACGCCTTCATGGAAACACTGGAAGTCAAACAGATCTAGGCCGTAAGGCTCATCCAAGGGGGACCGCAGGAAATGATTAGCGCAGGAATCGACATCGGAGCAAAGACCGTCAAGGTGGTCCTGGTCAGAGACGGCGAAGTGCTGGCCAGGAGCA
>CBDUWU010000150.1:0-8290 GCA_965371015.1 uncultured bacterium
CTGACGCTGAACCGCCCGGGGAAACGTTCACCATGAACGGGAGGCGCACGATGCGGTCATTGAAAACTGTTTCGAATATAGAATTAGTAAATCGACTGAAGAAGCTGGTGTCGAAAGAACAGAGTCTTACTCTCAATATCCTTTTGATTATTAACGAAGTCGAAGAGCGGGGTCTTTATCTGGAGCTCGCTTATTCCACTATTACCGAGTACTGCATACACGAACTCGGCTACGGTGACTCCTCTGCCGGCCGCAGGGTAAGAGTCGCGCGGTTGATCAGAAAAGTTCCGGAAGTGTATGACCTTCTGGATCAGAAGCGGCTCAACTTCAGCGCAGCGGTCCAGGTGGCGTCTGTACTCACTCCTGATAACAAGAAAGACTTGTTGCCCCAGCTGATCGATAAGTCCCGAAGTCAGATTGAAAGACTGCTGGCCGGCTATCAGATCCCGCGCAGGATCGCCGATCAGGCCAGACCAACATTGGTGAAGAAGCTGGTGCGTGTCGAGCGCGCGCCCGCCGGGACCTTGTCAGGAGGTTCCGGCGAGGCGCTTCGGGAAGCGCCCCGAACGGAAGGCATAGAGGCGCGCCGAGAGGCGCACCCGGAAGAGCTGGGTGAAATACCCCGTCACAGTGACGGGGCAAATGCCCCAGAGCCGATGGCGGTAAGATCCGGGGCCGAGGAGCTCGAAGAAGTCGTAGAGCGGATGTACGAGATTCGTTTTGCGGCCGACGACGAGCTGATGGAGTTGATTAATTACATGCGTTCACATCTGTCGCATCGATTCCCGAAGGGCGCCGGATTTTTAGATATTTTCAAGTACGCGATGCGCTATGTAAAAGACCGTGAGGACCTGGCGCTGCAGAAAGAATCGAACCCGAAGAACGGAGTGACAACAAATACCCGATACATTCCAAAGTCCGTGAAGCAACAGGTCTGGAAGAGAGACAAGGGCCGATGCACTTTTGTAGGCTCTAATAGCAAGCGCTGCGACTCGGATTATTTAATTCAATACGATCATCATCCGGTGCCGTTCGCGAGGGGTGGTAGAAGTACTCCGGACAATCTGCGACTGCTGTGCGCGCGGCACAACCGCCACACAGCGAAGAAGACATACGGCAAGTCTGCGATCGAGAAGTTCTATCTGAAAGAAACAAGAGCGGGATATGCCTTCGGAACGCCCACCGCACCGGACCAGAATACACGGCCGGGCTGGAGAATGCCCCCTGAGTGGGCATACGCCATCGGACCGCGATATTGTATGGATCCGCCTGGAGCACGTCGACCGACACCGACCGGGAAGGCCTGCACAGCGGATCCGCCCGGAGGATGGAGGCCACCGCCACACTGGGAAGAATAAGCCACAGGACCGCCCGGAGAGTCATGACCGACTCGGCAAACGCGACGTGCGAGACCTGAATTCAGCCGCTCAAAGCTTCATCTCGAACAGGACGCCGAAGCGATTCTGTTCGGTGGTCTCCACGTCGAAGTTGCGGCGGGCGAAATCGAATCTGAGGCGGTAGCGTTGGTACGGGATGTTGAGGCCGATGCCGTAGGTCCTGTTGGAAATCCTGTCCGGACTCCCGCCATTTATAACTATGGACTCGTAGTACTGGACCTCGCCCATTCGATAATAGAGAATACCGAGAAACCCCAGTTCGCCCCCGATCATCCGCCGCGGATTGGGGGGATAGGTACGCTGCAGTCCATCGATGTGATCATAATTGAACGCAACGGAGAGAATCGGAAGCGCCGTCTTGAAAATGTCGTCCATCGAATCCATCGATCGGGTCTCGAAGCCGACGTTCAACCCGAAACGGCGGAATTCCGGGGTATCGTGCTCACCGTCACCCGGCATGAATATGCCGCTCTCTATGGTTTTGATTTTGCCGCCAAAATTGAGATACGCGAATGCGGCGGCGGCGGTGAGCCGGAAGCTGTCTCTGCGCAGTAACAAGCCCTCGAGGTCGACCCCGGCGTCGAACACGTTGGCTTCGGTGATCTGGACTAGATACGGATCCTCGGCGCCGTTGTTCCACTGGTGACGTTTGTGATCGAGCCCGATACCGAGACGAACACGATTTCGATAGCCGACCACGGCTCCCGCCCCGAACGTCCAGGCCCGCTGGTAAGCCCCCCATCTCACTTCATCATCCGCGGGATCGAAAAAGTTCTTCGACCCCCAGCGCTCTTTGGCGTATCCAATATAAGCGCCGCCTCCGAGTGAGAACTGCTCGTTCAAATTCCACGCCCTGCCACCGCCCACCACAAAGCCGTCAAGTTCGAGGTCGGCACCGACAAAGGAAACGTCTGTGCGACTGTACGTCGCCTGGATCCCGTCCATCATGGCCACGAGCGCCGGATTGAAGGCGATGTTCGTGATGTCGCGATGATCCGCCGTCCCCGCCTCGCCCATGCCGGCGTTACGGACGCCGACATAATAAATGGCATAGTCGCGGGGAAACGCGGCGGCGAAGCCCGGCGACAACAGGATAGAAACCAGAATTATGATCTGAAGGTTGCGGATCGAGGCATGCATGCCGGGCGCTCCTCCGGCGGCGCGGTGACCACCGCCCCAAGGGTGAAATTGCGGGACTGAAGCCCTTTCAGGATAACACACCCCGAAACTCCGCGAGCCCCCTCTTTGGCGGATCCATCCCCGCAAGCAGCAGAATAGATCGAGCGAGTCAGCGGGAACCGTCATATAAAACGGCGTTGCTTCGTGCAACGCCGCGTTCGTCGCGTAAGGGCGAGTTGTTTCCGACGGAGGCTCAGGCCTCCCGGGTACACGACTTGCATCCTCAGGAGGGGATCCATTCCCCGGAGTTTCCCGGAGTTCCCCGGAGTTTCCCGCGGCCTGTCAGCATCAGGCCGATACCCGAACATACCCGTCGATGACGGCGAAGGAGTACCATGTCGAACGGCTCGCCCAAGGTGTACGTGATCAAACCGGGTTCGCCCGCGGCGAACCCGAATCCGAAAACAGCAACTGCGTCTCCGGCCTCGTCGCAGGCGGACGGAGAAGGAACCGCCCGGAAGACCGGCTCCGTTACGAGATCGACGCAACGTTCGTGGAAACCGCTCGTCACCGCCTACCTGCTCGGTCCCGTTACCGTCTCGCGCTGGGTCACCGGCACGAAGGGCGCCGCGTGGGCGGCGACGGGTGCGCTCTCGGTGTTCGTCGCTTTTCTCCTCGTCGTATTCCACTCGCGGTTCGACGCCTGGCTCGGCAACAGTTCGAACGGCGTGCTGACGTGGTTCCTCATCGTCCCGCTTCTCGTCACCGTCACGGGATCGGTCTGGGCGCGATCTGTCACCGCCGCCGGCCGCCGCTGTCCGGCCACGCTGTCGCGGCTACCGCGTCGTCTCCGCTCCGGCGCCGCCATAACGGCGCTGGGCATGCTCGTCCCGGGCCTCGGCCTGATGCTGACCGGACGCGTGAAACGCGCCGGGTGGGCGTTCGCGCTGGTTATTCCCGCCGGCGTGACGGCGGCCGCGATCCTGCGCTGGCCGTGGTTGTGGGACCTCAACCGCTCGGCAATCAACCCCGGCCTGTCCAGCGTCGCCCTCGAGTTCGTCCTTCTCTCCACCGTCTCCATCGCCGCCGTGTGTGCGCTGGCATGGATCGTCCAGGCACTCGACGGCGCCCGGGGCGCCGGACACCGCCCATCACACGTATTCGCCGACGCGGCCGGCGCGACGCTCATCGTCTCGCTCGTCGTTTTCGCCGTCGCGTTCAAGCCGGTATCCGTCGCCCGGAACCTCAGCGCCTCGGCCCTGCCGATGCGGCACGACAGCTACCGTCTTATTCCGCTGGCGATCACCGAAGCCGCCTCGTGGCTCGACCCCGCCAACCCGGTCTATATTGCCGAAGCCGCGGAACTCTACCGCGCCCTCGGCAACCGGAAAAAGGCCCGGGAAAAAAGAGACATCCTCGAACAGAGGGCCGCCGCATACACGAAATTCGCCTGGGGCGGCCCCTCCGACGGCCCGGCACCGGCGGGACTCACGTCGAACTTCCGGTCCACCTATATCGATAACGCCCAGTCTCCCTGGAATCGGCTCAATACGCTGGCACGCAATACACGAAAATAAAGACACTATCCCCCCCGGGGGGACGGCGGCGCGCGCCGTCCCCTTTTTCGTCTACCGAATCTCCGTTTCCCCCACACAGCCCGACCCGCTTGACCGCGTCCTCCCCCGTCACGTACACTCGTGGCACCACGAATTCCGCTTCCCGAGGGAGGGGGGAAACGGTATGAACCTGCGATTCCGCCCGTTGACCACCATCGCGGCCCTGGTCTTTGCCACGGCCGCCGGGTGCAGTTCCGTCAACCACGACTCATTCGCCGAGTTCTCCGATTCGATGCGTGAACTGCGCGACGGCGCCGACGAGGCCCTCAGGATCCCCGGTGAGTGGGCCCGCCAGCGCTACGTCCTCGAGTCGACGGCGGCCAGCGCCGACACCGTCGAGGGGCTCCACGCCGTCCAGTGGCTGATACTCGAGCGCGACGCCGAGAGCGTATACGCCTGGTCGATGGTGGACGAGCCGCTCTACGTCACTCAGAAACGATTTCGCCGCGGCGTCTACGAACTCAACGACGCTCTCGCCGGCTATGCCGCGCTGCTGGGCGACCTCGCCAACTCCAGCCCGTCGGCAACACAGTTCGACGATCGGGCCCGGGAGCTGAACGACGGCATCCGCGGTTCCGCGGCGGCGATGGGAGACTCGGCCGCCGCTGGCGACGTGGCCATTTTTTCGACGGCGGCAACGGAGTTGATCCACCGGTACCTCGACGGAAAGAAACGCGAACTCCTGGCCGCCGCACTCACCGAAAACCAGGGCACCGTCGAAAAGACCGCTGAACACGTACGGGCGGCGCTGCGCCTGACCGCACTGCAGCTGTGGCACGAATACGATGAAGAAGCGTTCACGCTCGCCGGTTCGCTGGATCCGTACTCACCGGTGAACCCGCGCGACAGACAAAAGCGGGTCGGAGGCATCGTCGACGCGAACGACGTCCTCATCGACCAGCTCGAAGTACTGCGGCTTCTCGACGAGTCGTACGCCGCGCTGCCGCGAGCCAACCGGGAACTTTTCGAGTCACTCGACAACCCCGGCTGGAGCCTCAGCGCTATCCGCGAAATCGCCGACAACGGGATACGATTGAGGCGCCTGTACGAGGATCTCGGCGACGATTGACCGACAAACAGCGAGGCGGGGACGAATGCCCATCGGGAAACAGAACAAAATCGAATTGATCGACGCGCTGGAACGCACCAAGACAAAGGCACACCGGCTGGCGTTGACACTCCGCTTCAAGCGGCGGGAGACGGAAGCCGGGCAGGTCACCGCGCGGGCACGCAAACTGTCACGCCGGGTCGACGGCCTGCTCGCCGTGGCTATGGACGAGTGGACGGGCAGCGCCACCGTGTACAAAACGCGCCTCGCCCGCGCGAACTCCCGGCTCCAGCGCGCCATCCGCGAGATCGAAAAAGACAACGACATCGCCGGGAACGTCATCAAGGCCGTCTCGCTTCTGGATGCCGTGCTCCAGACCGTCTCAGAGTTCTTTCCCTCCCGGCCGTGAACCGCTATAATCGACCCGCATCAGATTGTCCCCGCGAACAAAATGGAGGCACCATGGGCCAGGTTAGAAAGCTCCAATCCGGCGTCGTCGATGTGGAATTCGGCGAGAACGTGACTATAGTAGAACCCGTCAATCTGTACGGCTGCAAAATCGAGGACGACGTGTTCGTAGGACCCTTTGTCGAGATCCAGCGAGACGTCACCATCGGCGCCCGCACCCGGATTCAGTCACACGTTTTCATATGTGAAATGGTCGAGATCGGCGAGGACTGCTTTATTTCTCATGGCGCCATGTTCATCAACGACGTGTTCCAGGACGGCGGCCCGGCGCCCAGCGGGCGGCACGACCTGTGGAAGCCCACGGCCATCGGCAGCGACGTCTCCATCGGCACCAACGCCACCATCCTGCCCGTGAGCATCTGCGACACCGTCGTGATCGGCGCGGGTTCGGTGGTAACGAAAGACATCACGGAACCGGGAGTCTACGCGGGCAACCCCGCCCGCCTGTTGCGTAAACTTTGAACCGGCCGTTCACCGGCCTTCAAAATCGTCCTTGCTGACGGGAGAAGGCAAGCCGTATGAAGCGCAGAGCATCGTGGAACACGATTGCGATTCCGGTCGCCCTGTCCGCCGTCTTTGTGACGATGTTTTTTATATTCTGGGTCGATTCACGCCGCCACGAGCGCGGCCTCCTCAGCCTGAAGACGTCTCTCACCGCGCAGCAGGTCGCCATCCGCCTCGAAGAGTATATCTCGGTCCGGCTGCAGGTGGCCGCGTCGATGCGCGACCACTGGGACGGTCAAATAGACTCGTACGCCGCATTCCGAAGCCACGCCGAAATCATCGTCGAGACCCTGGGCGGGCTGCTGGCGCTCAACTGGGTCGACGCGGAGGGCATCATCCGCTGGGTCGTTCCCGAAGGGCCGAATCGCGCGGCAAAGGGGCAGGACCTGATGGCCAAGCCCGTGGCCGGCCCGTACCTGCGCGAGGCCAGGCGGACCGGAAGGATGATCGTCACGCCGCCACTCGACCTCTACCAGGGCGGACGCGGAATCGTCGCCTACATTCCCATCGTTTCCGGCTCCTCTTCCGGGCAGGTCACCGGCTTCCTCGCCGCCGTGTTCCGCCTCGAACCGATGATCGAAGACTGTTTCGAGCGCGGCGTCCGCGACAACTTCTTCTTCGCCATCAGCGAGGGAGACGAACTCGTTTACACGTCAGGAGACCTCGAGACCATACTGGCCGACCCGGCCAGCGTCTCCGAGAGCATTCATATCGCCGACCGCCGTTGGACGGTCACCCTGTCGCCGACGCCGAGTCTAGTCAACGCCGTATCGACGACGGGACCCGACTTTGTCTTCGGGCTGGGACTGCTGATGGCCCTGGCCGCCGGATTTCTGTCCTGGCGGGTGCTCGACAGCCGGTCGAAGATCAAGTGGAACGAGGCCCGCTACCGGCAGATCCTCGACACGGCCATGGAGGGCATCTGGACGATCGACGCCGACGCCAACACCAACTACGTCAATGACCGCATGGCGGAAATGCTCGGCTACACCGTCGACGAGATTATGGGCCGGCCGTTGTTCGATTTCATGCCCGATGACGCGGTCGGCCAGGCATCCAATAACGTCGCCCGGCGCGAGGCGGGTATCGCGGAAATCCATGAGTTCCGGCTGCGCCGCGAGGACGGGTCGGAACTGTGGACGATCATGTCGACCAACCCCCTCTACGACGCCCGGAACCGGTATATCGGCGCGCTGGCCATGGTCAACGACATCACGGAACGAAAACGCGCCGAAAAAGAACGGCGCGACCTCGAAGCGCAGATGCGGCAGGCCCAGAAACTGGAGAGCCTGGGGGTTCTCGCGGGCGGCATCGCCCACGACTTCAACAATCTGCTCACCGGCATCATCGGCAACGCCGGACTCGCACTCGACGATCTGACCGAACCGTCACCAATGAAAAAGAACATCGACGAAATCGACACCGCCGCGAGGCGCGCCGCCGGCCTGTGCCAGCTCATGCTCACCTACTCGGGAAAGGGCCAGCTCGAAGTCGCACCGGTCGACCTCAACGAACTCATCGGGGAAATGGGCGGGCTCCTGGGATTGTCGACGTCGAAGAAGGCCACAATCGAGTACGAGCTCGACCACGAACTGCCGACGGTCGACGCCGACACCACCCAGATCGGCCAGATCCTCATGAACCTGATCAGCAACGCGTCGGAAGCGCTGGGCGACGAGAGCGGCGTCATCGTTATCCGCACGGGCGCCATCACGTGCGGCCGGAACTACCTGCGCGACACTTATCTCAGCCCCGACATCCCGTCCGGAAAATACGTGTACATGGAGGTTCGAGACACCGGCACGGGAATGGACAAAGAAACCCTGGAAAAAGTGTTCGAGCCGTTCTTCACCACCAAGGAAGAGGGAAAAGGAACCGGCCTCGGGCTCTCCATGGTCTATGGCGTTGTCAAGAACCACGACGGTTTTCTGCACGTCTACAGCGAGCCAGACGAAGGGACATTGTTCAAGATCTATCTGCCGGCGGCCGAGGCTCCGACGAAAGTCGAGGCCCTGCCCGGCGAAGAGGGCAGCCCCTCGCCACACACGGGAGATGAGCTGATACTGGTCGTTGACGATGAGGAGACGATCAGGCTGCTGGCGCGCGAAGTTCTCGAGGAACACGGTTATGACGTACTT
>CBDUWU010000151.1:0-8222 GCA_965371015.1 uncultured bacterium
TCGTCGAGCGCAATCTACCGGCCGGTGCGCACACCAGGGACTGGGACGGCCGCGATGAGGCGGGACGGAGCGTGGCCAGCGGTGTGTATTTTTATCGCCTCACGGTGGCGAAGCAGTCGCTGACGCGAAAAGCCGTGCTGTTGCGGTGATATGGTAGCGGGTCTGCGGTGCCTTTTCTGCGCCGTTTAAGGTCAGATCAACCCGGAAACTGGTACATCATGAAACGACTTCTCCTCTTTCTCGTCGTATCCTTCGCCACGGTTTCGTTGGCGGCTCTGAATCCGCAAGCCCGAAACTCGAAAAGAACGACTGACAAACGGGTAGCCGTGATTTCTCAACCGAGAGGCGTATCCGACCGCCCGTTGGATTCGGTACGCAAGAGTTCTTACGCCTTCAACGACACGGTTGTCCTGGCGGAATTCACCTTCGATAACGGCGGCCCGGATCCCCAGGGCTGGGTGAGCGTTGATCGTACGGCACCGATAGATACATTCTTCCACGTCGACGGCGTAACCGGTGCGATGGACGGGGGAGACTTTGGACGTTTGACACCGCTCGAGGGAAACCAGTCCCTCTGGTGTGGTGTGGACGCGAGGGGCGAGCCGCCGTACAGCGGCTGGGCGACACTTCCCGGTTACGGCGACCGCTGGTCCCAGAGGTTCGAGTCGGCAGCGTTTCCGGTCAACGGCGATGTCACGGTGCGCTATAAAGTGGCGTGGGACACGGAGCCGACGTACGACGTTGGTCATTTCGAGTACGATGACGTCTCGACGGGTTGGACGTCCCTTCGCACATACGACGGAATCGGCCAGGCCAGCGAGACCGTCGTGATTCCTTCGTCGAACCACGGAGGTACTCTGCGTCTGCGGTTCGTCTTCGACTCGGATGGAGGATTCTCGGATGAGGACGGCAACCGCGACAGCGACGGGGCGATGATCATCGACTCGCTAGTGATTTCCGACATCGGGGGGCAGGTTGATTTTCAGGACTTTGAATCGGAAGCGGTCGGCGCACTGACCACCAGCGACGGAGACTGGCGGGCCGCCGTTCCGGCCGGCTTTGGCGATTACGCCGCCCTGCACGACGGGTTTTCGGTGCTGCAGGAGGATCCGTGCGCCGGCAATGTCTCTGCGGTGTGGGGTTTCTTCGATGAAGCCGCCTCGACGAACTACGGCTGCGGCGGTCACCCCGAACAGGGCGCGGTGCCGCTCGGCCCCGACAGCGCGGGCTTTTACATCGAGAATGAAATCTGGTCGCCGCCGATTCCACTGTCGGGTACGGGTAGCGACGTCCGTCTGCAGTTCGACGTCTACCGGGATCTCCCCGATGGTATGAATCTGTTCTACACGTGGGCCGTACGATCGTGGGTCGGCGGAGTCCCGGGGTTGTGGAAGAGCCCCTCCCTTTCACTCCACTACGGCGATCAGAAGGACTGGTTCGAGGCCGATTTCGGCATGGGAGCTCTAATTGAATCCGGAGCCGACAGCATACAGGTTGCGCTCGGTGTCGTTGATCTCAGTTGGTTCTGGGGTGGTGGAACTTGCCACAGCCACTCGCCTCTTTTCGACAATGTTCGCGTTGTGCGAATCGAAGACACGGGACCCGTGTGGGCCGTACTGGACCGACATCTCTTCCATGACAACTTCGCAGTAGACGGCACGGGCACCGGATTTGCGCGTCTCGACATGGCCGAATATTCCGTGGACGAAGTAGCACCTGTCGTTGTTTTTGGCGACTCGATTGTCGTCCAGGTAAGCGACGGGCAGAACGGACTGGGCACCGATGTCGCCCACGGCGGGGAGGCCGTCTATTGCTACGTGTTCGTTGCCTCGGACACGGTAAAGGCCGGCGCGAGTATCCAGTCGCCGGACGACCAGCGCTATTTTGGCGACCCTGCCGCGGGTATCGTACGCTATCCGTGGGTGACGGACGTCGGAATCGGAGGCGACACGTGGAGTCAATTTCGCATGGACAACGTCTACAGGTGGACCGGGGCAGTGGTGGCGGACGAGTTCTGCTTCGACCTGATGGATATCCGGGATTTCATTCACCTGAAGGAAAATCAGACGGGCAATGTGGGTGCATTTACTCCAGGCGACACCGTCTTCTACTTCTTCGGCGCAAAAAATACGCTGGACCAGTGGACGTACTGGAGCCGGTCCGGCGGGACAACGGATCAAATGGCGGAGGCGGCGACGGCGGCGATGGAGATGACGTGTCTTCCGGCAAATGCACTGAACGGCAGGACTCGCATTCTCTATGTGGATCATTACGATAACCTGGGAGCACAGCCATACTTTGACGAGGCGTTCCGCGCTCTCGGCATCAATCCTGACCGATACGACGTGCTCTCCAGGTATCTGGACAACAACGGTCTCGACTCGCGCGTGCTGGACGTAACCCAGCAGGTGTTGCCCTACTACGACGTCATCATCTGGAACTCGGGCGACCTCGCGACTGGCCTGGACAACGACATATCCAATGATTATCGTTTTCTGCTGAATTTTTTTGCGTACGCGGATACAAACGTCGGGCTGTATATTTCGGGAGACAACATCGCCGAGGACTGGTCGTCGTTGGGAGGACTTGCGGGCGACCTTCGTAACAATTTCATGAACTTCTCGCTTGTAAGTGGCGACCATTTGCAGAGCGGCCTGCCCCCGACACCGTCGGCGACGGGGCAGAACGGGTCGATATTCTACCACGGCGTTGCTGATACGTGGCTGTCCGCCGGGGATTGTCCAGCCCCCGCGCGGTTCGACGTATTGACGGCGAATGCCCCTGCGACGGAAGCGGCCGCATAGATGAATATCGCCGGGTCTGGCGCGGTGTTGACCCAGGAGACCCAGAATGCCCAGGCAGCGTGGGCGCGCGTGGTTCTCTCCGGAGCGAGTTTTCACAAGATTCGCGACGTCGATCCCGGCGTGCCGGCACGAATCGAGCACTTACGCGATATTCTCAACTGGTTCGAACAGGGAGTCGCCTACAGCGCTGCCTGCCAGGTCGAACCGATCACCATCGATTTCGATACGGTGGGGGTGTGGGCGCAGGTCGACTCTATGTTTACCATCACCAACACGGGCTTGTCGACGCTATCGGGTACGGTCACCTCGACGTGCGAACACTACAGTGTTTTGTCCGGGGCCAGTTACAGCCTTGGACCGGGAGAGGTGGACACCGTGGTGGTGCGTTACTCGCCCCCGTCGGCGGCCAGGCACATTTGTACCATCGAGACCGGGTTGAGTGAGTGTCCGGACGTGACATGCACCGGAGTCGGTACCATCGATCCACTGTGTGACGTCGTGCCCGACAGCCTGTTCTTCGGCGACGTGGCAGTCGGCGCATCGGCCGACTCGAGCTTCACAATTCATAATGTCGGGTTTGGCGTAATCAGCGACAGTGTCGCTGTCTCGTGCAGCCATTACAGCGTGATTGCAGGCGGTGGACCCTACGCACTCGTGCCGGGTGATTCATTGGTGGTGACGGTGCGTTTCGAGCCGACCGTCGAGGGCACGCACGTGTGTGTGATCGATGCGGGCTCTGCGGCCTGCGGCGGCGTTGTAACGACAGGGATCGGGAGTCCGTGGGGTTCGATTCCGCCCACGTGTACGGTGTCTCCCTCGAGCGTTCACTTCGGCCGGAACGCGGTGGGGGCGACGCGCGACACGACGTTCACGATCACGAACACTGGCGGCGGGACACTGGATGGAAATGCGAGCGAGCCGTGTTCTCTCTACAGTATTACCTCGGGCGCCGGCCCGTTCAGCCTCGCGCACGACGAATCGCACGTCGTCGGCATTCGATATGCACCCACGGCGGCCGGCGAGCACAAATGTCTGATCGAGACGAACTCGAACGGGTTCGGCCGGCTGGTCCTGGTGGCCGATGGAGCATCGGGCGTTCAAGTGTTACATGCCGACGACCCGGCGGCGCCGGTGTTTACGGGTACGTACGATACGGCTGGTGATGCCCAGAATATTTTTGTTGCGGGCAGTTACGCGTACGTGGCGGATGGAAGCTCAGGTCTCCAGATGATCGATATCTCAGACCCGACGAGCCCCACGCTCCTGGGAACCTACAACACGCCGGGTGGTGCCGAGGGCGTCACGGTGTCGGGCGACTACGCTTTTGTGGCGGATGGCGCCCCCGGGCTCCATGTCATCGATGTCTCAAACCCCGCAAGTCCCACGCTCCTGGGAACCTACAACACGCCGGGCGTTGCCTGGGGCGTCACGGTCTCGGGCGATTACGCCTATGTGGCAGATTTGAGTTCTGGTCTCCAGGTAATCGATATCTCAGACCCCGCAAATCCCACGCTGGTTGGAGCCTACGACACACCTAGCTTTGCCAGGGACGTAGCGGTCTCTGGCGATTACGCCTTTGTGGCGGACGCCTCCTCCGGGCTCCAGGTGATTGATATCTCAGACCCCGCAAGTCCCACGCTTCTTGGAACCTACAACACACCGGGCCAGGCCTATAGTGTTGTCGTCTCGGGCGATTACGCCTTTGTGGCGGATTGGAATCCCGGGCTCCAGGTGATCGATATCTCAGTCCCCACGAGTCCCACGCTCCTGGGAGCCTACAACACGCCGGGCTATGCTGAGGATGTCACGGTCTCGGGCGACTACGCCTTTGTGGCGGACGGGACTTCCGGACTCCAGGTGATCGATGTGTCCGACCCAACCAATCCCGGGCAAGTCGGGACCTACAACTCGCCTGGCGACGCCCAGGGTGTGGCCGTCACCCCGGGAAGCGATGTGGCGTGCACCGGGTACGCGGGATACGAATACGCCTTGATCGACTCAATCGTCGATGTGCCCAACGACCAGGGAGGGCAGGTGCGTATCAACCTGACGCGATCGATCTACGATTTCGCTGAAGAGACGCAGTTGCCGATTGTCGCCTACCAGGTGTGGCGGCGCGTGGACGCTCCCGCCGCAATTGCGGCCCCTGGATCGGACCCGGGAGATGACAGATCAGGCGGTATTCAAAAACCGGAGAAAAGTCGACCAGTAAGTGTGAGCGATGTCGAGTCTTCCAGGCCCGAGCTACCCGGCTGGCCACTGATCGAGCAAGACGGCCGGTACTTTCTACGGTCGCCGTCGGAAAGCCTTGGTGATGTTTTTCCGCCGGGCACGTGGGAGTACGTCCATAATGTGAACACGACGCAGCAGCAGAACTACATCATTTTCACTTCCACCCTGGCCGATTCGTCGCAGTCGGGGATTCCGTACTCGGTGTACGTGGTCACGGCGCACACGACCACGCCGGCGATATGGTTCACCAGTCCGCCCGACAGCGGCTACTCGGTGGATAACATTGCCCCAGGTGTCCCTCAGGCGTTCGTGGTCGCCTACAACACGGGCAGCGGCAACCAGCTCTCCTGGGACCCGGCTCCCGAGCCCGACTTCCAATACTATAGAGTGTTCCGCGGAAGCGATGAGAGCTTTACGCCCGACTCGACCAACGCCGTACACGAGACGGCGACACTGGGATGGACCGACCCGGATTACGATGGAGGGACAGTCCATTACAAGGTCTCCGCGGTAGATGATGTTGGGAATGAAAGTGAAGCGGCGGGGCCGGGAACGGTGACGGCCACCACGGAGCCGGCGATTCCCGATGCGTTTGCGCTGCATCAGAATGTCCCCAACCCATTCAACCCGACGACAGTGATTCGCTACGACGTGCCCGCCGGCGGGGGGCGTGTGACGCTCAAGATATACGACGTGGCGGGGCGGCTCGTGCGCACACTGGTGGACGGTGTCGAGGCCTCGGGAGAGAAACGGGTGACGTGGTACGGCCGGAACAACCGGGGGAGCCGGGTTGCCACAGGCGTTTATTTTTACCGCATGACGGGGCCGGGATTCACAAAAACGCGAAAGATGGTGCTTTTGCAGTAACGGGAAGTAGACAAGCTTTGCTCAACAACTGCCCGACCTCGTCTGCTAGTCCCTCTGCTAATACAGTTGCGGTCTGGTGGACTGCCACGCGACAAAAAGTCTCGTCTGAGACAGTTCGCCAACACCGCAACTCGCTGCCAGGAAGCTAACTATCCTCTTTACAGTCATTTCCATGATCCTGTTCGTTCCCATTCGTAATGCGTAGGCCGAAGGGCGGTTCGAGTCCGCTCATCGGCTCCATTGTTTTCAATCACTTACCAACTTCCTCTCCACTGACCCAAGCACTTTCTCTGTGCTGTCCACACGAGTTCATATTCTGTTCGGAACACCATTTTTTCCTTACCGGTCAGCCAAGCTCAGCTTTCAGCGGGCTTTTTCTATTACGGATCAATGAGCAGATGTAATGTGTTCTGATATAAGGGTTCATGGAGACAAAAAGGTCTTTTTCTGATATAGTTTATATGAACAATTCACCGGGCAATACGGATCATCGAAACTGCGAGGCAACATAACGCCCAGGTGTGGAGGGTCTCTAGCCCGATGCCAGTGATTCACTCATACTCCGAAGAGGTGTTAGCTTTGCGGAGAGACGGGATTCCATGCACCAGAACAAAACCGCCCGGTTTTCAAACGCGTTTTATGCTGTCCTGCCAGAGAATTGATAATCATTCGATCCGATTCCATATACCATCGCCAAGAAAGTGGCTGACCCGCCCATCGTCGGCCAGACCCCTGATCCTTGCATCAGGAAATCGCACGTCCAGACTCGCCAAGCTTGCGAAGCTGTTCAGCATCCTGGTTGTCCTCATGGCTGCGCCCGTTCTGAACATTGCAACAGTCGCTGAGGCGAAGGTCATTTTTATGAGTCCAGGCGCCACTGGTGCCAACGATGGGAGCTCGTGGAGTGATGCGTATGTAGGTCTCGGTTTTGACTTTCACCCTAAAAACTGAACCACCCAAAATGTGAGATTTCTGGCGAAATGACTCTTGAGGAGGTTCTGTTGGGTGAAGAAATCGAAGTTCACCGAGTCTCCGTTGTCTGAAACACGAACGAATGAGCCCGCGCTTCAGGGGGCCGTGTGGATCGTGCTGATCCTGATGGCCGGTGCCGCGTTTTGGGGCTTCTTTCGTGTCTTTACTGGGATCTGCCTCGAAGACGCATTGATCACATATCGATATGCGGAGAACTTGGCGCTTGGCAACGGATTCGTTTTCAACGAAGGGGAACGCGTCCTCGGCACGACGACACCGCTCTACACCATGGTGCTGGCGTTCCTTGCTCTGCCCTTTGGGACAGCCCACATTCCGCTTATTAGCAATGTAATCCTGGTTCTCGTATCAATGGGATCCGGCATTTTGCTGTTCGTCGTGCTGCGCAAGGCCGATTTCTCCGTTCGGACGAGTCTTATCGCGCTCGTACTTTTCGTGTTTCACCCGAGTATCGTTTGGACCACAGCCGGCGGTATGGAAACACCCCTGGTTATCTTTTTCATGGTCCTGAGCCTGTACGTGCTCGAAAGCAAACGATGGCTGCTGGTGGGTGTCGCGTGCTCGCTTCTAATTTTGACGAGGATCGATGGCGTTGTGTGGGCCGGCATGGTTGTGGTGTGCCTGCTCATGACGAATCGCCGGGCTCTGCCAAGGACGCTACTGGCGGGATCGGCGATTCTGGTTCCGTGGTTTATCTTTGCCATATTGTATTTTGGAAGCATGGTGCCCTATTCTGTTTCTGCAAAGGTCATGCGCTCATCCGATGCGTTTGCTTACCTGCCCGACCCCCGCCTCGCAAGGGCCTATTTCAATTGGTTCTTGAACGCGATCGGGATCCCATCGACGGGCGGCTACTTCGCAATTGACTTCCCCATTTGGTGCGCGTTCACCGCCGCCGGGGTAGCGGCTATTCTTCGCCAGAAGCAACGGCGGCCCCTCATCATCCTTATCGTATTTCCTGTAGCATTTGGCCTCGTGTATTTCCTGGGCCGTGCACCCATGACCTTCCAGTGGTATCTTGTGCCCGTCACCTGGTGCGGATTGGTGCTGGCCTCAATCGGTATCGTTGGGGCTGACAACTTCGTTGCGGACTACTTTCGCTCTCATAATCTGCCGCCTCGCGTTTCGAAGCTCGTCCTCGCATTTCTCGTGGCGATAATCGGGTTGGGATTGCTGGAGCTGAACGTCGAAAGCTTCAAACACCATTATAAGCATCAGGTGAACGAAAACGGAACGAGGCGACGGATTGGTGAGTGGCTCCGAGTCAACACCGACGAGCGCGCGACCGTCGCGATGGAAGCAATCGGCTACCAGGGCGCGCTCTCGAAG
>CBDUWU010000152.1:0-8218 GCA_965371015.1 uncultured bacterium
CTTGTCTGGCAGACAAGAGGTCACGGGTTCGAGCCCCGTCAACTCCACCATTTTTTTATTTATATCTGCCTAGATTACAGAGGGATTCACTTGCCCCAGAATGTCTGCATTTTCGAGGACAAGAAGTTCTCGAACTTCTTTCCGCTCTCTCTGAGCCAGCCTGTTTTCGAACTGAGAACTGGACTGAACTTCCTGCGGCACCGCATGCAGGAGGAGTTCGCGGGGGTCGCATTCGAGGCGATCTGCCGCGACTACCTGGCGCCGGTGGTCCGTGTCCGCTCCCCGGAGCTGGCGGTCAACGACGAGCCGGCGGGGGAGACGCTCTTCCTCAATGGCCGCCTGCTCTGCCTGGGCAAAGAAATGGACGTTATCGTCGACCAGCTTCCGCTGGGCAGCATTGGCACCAAGGGGGGCTATGTCGTGGCCGCCAACCTGCCGAAGGAGGCGGCGGTCGAGTTCAGCGCGTACATCCGCAAGCGGATTTCGGAAGAGACGATCGACAAGCTCACGGCGGAGTTGAAAGAGCTGGCGGATCCTGAGTCTGTCGCGGCGAAGAGTGGCTCGAAGAAGGGCGGCAAGGGCGGCAAATCGGCCAAGTCGAAGTCGATCATCACCTCGGATGCGGACGAGGGTACCTATGAGGACGCCCACGCCACGGGGCAGGACGCGGTCGAGGAAAAGCTGCCGATCGCTCTCCAGAAGCTGATCGACCGGCACGGGCTCACCCGGGTCGACATGTCCGAGGCGAGATTGCTGTCTTTTATATGGCAGTTGATCGAGCGCAATGGCGACGTGATCGAGGACGACTACAGCAAGCTCCCGTTCCGCGGACAGGCGGAGGAGTCGGTGGTCTTTCCGGGCGTCCAGATGATTAACGAAGAAAACATTCTCATCGGCGAGGGCGCCGTGATCAAATCGGGCGTTGTGCTCGACGCCACCGATGGTCCGATCGCCATCGGTGACAATGTAGTCGTCATGCCGAACGCGTCGATCATCGGCCCGGTGGCTGTCGGCGCCGGTTCCACGGTCAAGGCCGGCGCGAAGATCCTCGAGGGCACTTCGATCGGCGAGGTGTGCAAGGTGGGCGGCGAAGTCGACAGCACGATCTTCGGTAACTACACGAACAAGGCGCACGACGGTTTCATCGGCCACTCGTACCTCGGAGAGTGGGTCAATATCGGCGCGGCGTCGAATAACAGCGACCTGAAGAACAACTACAGTTCGATTCGCATGTGGTGCGCGGGCGCGGAGCGGGAGACGGGCCGCCAGTTCCTGGGCACGGTTATCGGCGACCACACAAAGACGGGAATCAATACGATTTTCAATACGGGCACGGTCGTCGGATTCAACTGCAACCTCTACAGCTCCGAGATGCCGCCAAAATTTGTACCGAGTTTTTCCTGGGGGCACGGCGAAACGCTCACGGAATACGACCTCACCCGGGCGATGCACACGGCCGAAACTGTGATGGAACGCAGGTCAATCAAGTTTGACAAAGCGTTCAAAGCACTTTTCGAAAAAATCCACGACCTGTCGCAGAAGTGTCAGCGCAATATCTGACCCTGCAGGGAACTCGACACCGCAACTCTCCGTCTCTCACCACCATTCGAAACCTCGAGTCAATCGGCGCCGCCAACGGCACCGGTGGGGAACCGGCGCGCGCCTGATAGCGCATTTGACCGCTCCGGCCTGGAAGCGGGTGAAATTCACTATTCACAACGGATTGCATTATGACGGAGTTCGTCATTGCGGGTCTTCGCGCAGATCCGGACCGAGCTGAAATCACGGCGAGAAATCCGACCTTGTGTAACCTGTTGATATTATATGTGATATAGAGTCTTCGTGTCCGTGAGGAGTGGCGTTCGAGCCGGGGCACGGACCTTGATACAGGCGGAGTGGGACAGGACGCTCCCTGACTCGCTCGTGGGTTGCTACGGCGTGGGCCATCCCTCAAGGTTGAATTAGCGTATCACGCGTCCAGCCCCCCGACCAGACGGGGAGCCCCATATTGAAAGCGCCGGACGCATTGTCGTCCGGCGCTTTTTTATTTGGCCGGTACCGGGGCGGCTGTTATGGTCGCCTTAGCAAAGAGGTGCCGAGAGATGACGACAACCGAATATGAACGTCCCGCCCGCCCGCGACGAAACCGTAACGTCGCTTTCATCGTCCTGTTCACTGCCGCCGCCGTCGTGACCGTGTGTGCGGCGATCGCCTACTTCGTCCTGGTTTCCTGGTTCGACACGGGAGTGACCCTCGGCGACGCCGTCGCCGTCGTCGACATCCAGGGTGAGATCTTCTTCGACCGCGGCAAGCTCAGCGAAATCGAGTCCCACCGCGACAACGACAACGTCAAAGCGGTGGTCCTGTTCATCAACAGTCCCGGCGGCGGTGTGGCAGCGTCCCAGGCGCTCCACCGGGCGGTGCTCGACCTGCGTCTCGAAAAACCCGTGATCGCCTTCATGGCCTCGGTGGCCGCGTCGGGCGGCTACTACGTCGCCTGCGCCGCCGACTCCATCGTCACCATGGAGGGGACGCTCACCGGTTCGATCGGCGTCATCGCCTCATTCCTCCGGACCGAGGAACTCTACGAGAAGATCGGCCTGGACGTCACCGTGATCAAATCGGGCCGATACAAGGACGTCGGCTCTCCCCACCGGGAGATGACCGAATCCGAGAAGACCTACCTCGGCAACCTCCTCGACGAGGTCTATGACCAGTTTGTCCTCGCCGTCAGCGAGACCCGCGGCATACCCGTCGACGAGATGGATGATCTCGCCGAAGGCCGGCTGTTTACGGGCCGCCAGGCAGTCGAGTCCGGCCTCGCCGATTATCTGGGTTCCTACGAGGACGCCATCTACCTGGCGGCCAGCATGGGCGGCATCGACGGAGAGCCCCAGATCGTCAAGAAACGCCGCCACAGGCCCCTCCTCGAGCGCCTGCTGGGCAGCGACTACACCTCGATCACCCGCAATCGCCAGGAGCGCATCTCGCTGAAGTACATCATCCCCTGAGAGGCCAGAAAAAATTGGTGTAAATTCTTATTTGACAGGGCCTCACTCGTATGCTAATTTTGGCCCATCGCGGAAAACCCCGTGCCCGGCTTCTCGGTGGGCGCTCGGGAGGGTCCGTGGAGTAGTTTCCGACTGGAGCTGAACACGGATTCGGGGGCGATTGTGCCTCCGGAGCCCGAAATAACCGGGAGAGAGATATGACAAAAGCCGATCTGGTCGAGGAAGTCTCTAAGGCTACTGGTCTCAACAAAAAAGACACCAGCATTATCGTCAACGAGGTCATCAACAACATATGCCGCGCGTTGGCGGAAGGGGACAAGGTCGAGCTGAGAGGATTCGGCAGTTTCAAGGTCAAGGAACGCAGGGCCCGCCAGGCCCGGAATCCCCGCACAGGTGCGGGAGTGTTCGTTCCGGCCAAACTGGTGCCTTTTTTCAAGGCATCGAACGAGCTCAAGGCACGCGTGAACACGGCGGCGACGCCGGCGCCCGCGGCCGAGTAATTTATAGATCGAGAAAGGGATACCCAGCATATGCCTTGTGGTAGGAAACGTAAGCGAAAGAAAATCGCGACACACAAGCGTAAGAAGCGGTTGAGAAAGAATCGCCACAAAAAGAAAAACCGGTAATTGCCGGCGTGTCTCTTGACCAGTTCCGCGCATTCCGGCCAGCCGCAGGTATTGTGATGAGTCCCCGCCGCCCGGGGGGCGGCGGGCATGGACAGGAGAGGGTGAGAGCATCGTGGCACAAGTCGATCGTCGTAAAGCTGCCAGGGTTCCGGCCAAGCTGGCCATGGAGATCCGGATCAGCGACGTCGATACCGCCAGGGTCGAGAGTATCAACGTCAGCGCCAACGGAGTGTACTTCTCTTCGGAAAAGTTCATTGCCGAGCTGACGAAGCTCGATATTACACTCGACCTGCCGACCGCGAAGGACGAAAAGGCCCGCGGGGACGCCGTGGTGTGCTCGGGAGTAGTGGTGCGTACCGACCCGCCCGAGGAAGACGCGAACGTCGACACCTATGAGATCGCCTGTTACTTCACATCCATCGACGAAGCTGACCAGGAAACCCTCGAAGCCTATATCCTCAAGCAGGTCGACTTCTGACGGGGAATACCCCGTCCACCCCATAAATATCGCACTTCACCGCGGTATATAATATCTGATCGCTCCAGCCATCCCCCCCCGCAACCCGGATTCGCCCACAAGTTTTCATTGATGGTATTGGGGGCATGTGGTAAAAGTTTTACCGGTCGCAATCAACCCAATCAACCACTCCAAGAAAAGCCGTTAACTCATAGTAAATATGAAAGATAAAAAATTAGTTCCTAACGACCCGCGGGTTCTGCTCTCTTCCGGTGACGGCGAGCTCAAGAAGCACCTCGGCCGGGAGCTCAATAGAACCGGCATCGCCATGAGCCATTGGGCGCCCGGAGTGGCCGCTCCCGCGCCGCCGCCCGGAGGCTACCACGTCCTCCTGCTCGACCTGGACGACCCATCCCGCACGCCGGCGTCTCTGGAGGAGACAGTCGCCTCGGCCCGCGGCGTGTCTTCCGGCGTGGCGGTCCACGCCGTCGGGCTCGACCCGACCCGTGACCAGCTGCTCCACCTCCTCGAGGTCGGCATCGACGGCTTTATCCAACGCCCCGTCGACGTCTTCGAGCTGGCGGCCGCTATCCGCGACGCCTGCGAGCGTTCGGCGGTCAGCCGTTTCAGCGCGGACATTTTCGGCCGCCTCAAGGACTCGCAAACGGTCATCGACCGGAGCCAGATCGCGCTCCACGACGCCATCGTCCGCTCCAACGAAGACCTCCAGACCCTCAACCAACGGCTGTACAAAGTCGTATCCCAGCTCAAAACGCTCTACCACATGGGCCGCGACCTGGCGAACAACGAAAACTGGAGCGACGCGCTCGATCGGTTCCTGATGGCCCTGGTGAGCTTCCTCGGCGCCGAGGGCGCCGCGCTTCTCCTGTTCAGCCGCAACAACTCGGTGCTCGCCGTGAGGTCGAGTTTCCAGATCGACCAGAAGACGAACGGGGCCGCGTGCGCCCAGATACTGAGCAAGTGGAAGCAGCACACGCGCAGCTCGGAAATCCACAGCCTGGAGAGCTACACGGGCGGCAATTACATCACGTGCCTCGAGTGCGAAGCCCCCTGGCGGATGACGATCATCCCGCTGCGCCACCGCAACCGGCCGCTCGGCTTCCTTCTGCTGGAAAAGGACTACCGCGACGGCTTCGACTTCAAGAGCGACTACGATTTTCTCAATACGCTTCAGACGATTTTCGTCGAGGAGATCGCCAACGCGTCGTACATCAGCGAACTCCGACACCTCAGCCGTTTCAACAACAAGGTGCTCGACAACATCCGCAGCGGTGTCATCACGACGGACCTCGACGGCACCGTCAACTACTCCAACGAGTGGGCGCGCGGGATGTGCCCGTCTCTGCGCGAGCCCAAATCCGGCACGCTCAAGTTCGACGACCTGTTTGTCAGCCGTCAGTTCGGCGGCAATTTCTACGATCGGGTTTTGCGATCGAGGAAGAATTCTCACGTCCTCGAAGTCGAATGCAGCGGCGGCGCGGCCGAACCGTTTCCGGCGCGCCTGCGCACCGCCAAGATGTACGACGACAATCTCGGCGGGATGGTGCTGGTGGCCATATTCGAGGACCTGACGGAACAGCGCCGCATGGAGGCGGAGATCCGGCGCAATGACCGCCTGCGAGTTCTCGGCCAACTATCCGCCGGCGTGGCGCACGAGATCCGCAACCCGCTCACGGGCATCGCGACGAGTGCCGAAGTCCTGGCCGACCGCCTGGGGCACGGAAACGAAAACGTCAAGTATATCCGGGTAATCCTCGACGAGATTCACCGCCTCGACGGAATCATCCGCAACCTGCTCGACTTCGCGCGTCCGCCCAAACCACAGATATCTGCGTGCTCGCTGCCGACGATCATCGAGCGGGTGTTCGGGCTGCTCGAGGAAGAGGCGTCGCAGAAGGGCGTCGGACTCCGACTCGGCAAGGCACCCGAGACGGTGTATTGCGAAGCGGACGCCGCGCAGATCACGCAGGTACTGCTCAACGTCGTCAAAAACGCCGTGCAGGCGAGCAACGGTGGCGACGAAGTCGTGCTCGATATCGCCCGCGAAAAACCGAATGACCCGTCCTTTGCCCGGGTCGTCCGCATCGACGTCTTCGACTCGGGGATGGGTGTACCCCGCGAAGTACGCGAAAGTCTTTTCGATCCCTTCGTGACGACCAAGACGAAGGGGACCGGACTGGGGCTGGCGATCAGCCAGCACATCATGGAAGAACATAATGGGTCGATCAAGTGCGAGTTTCTCGAACAGGGAACCCGCTTTTCGATCCGTCTCCCGCAACACGAGCCGGCCGAACTGGACGGCACGCCCGGAAAACCATAAAGAGGAGCAACCAATGCCGAAGACGATTCTGATAGTCGACGACGAAAAGACGATCCGCTGGTCGCTCAGCGAGGCCCTCAGTACCGAATACGACGTGGTGGATGCCGAGAGCAAACAGCAGGGGCTCAAGCTCTTCCGGGAAAAGTCGCCCGACCTCCTGCTGCTCGACATGAAGCTTCCTGACGGCAGCGGGCTCGACATCCTTTCGGCGGTCAAGGAGGACGACCCGTCCATTCCCGTAATCATGATGACCGCTTACGGCGAGGTGGAAACGGCCGTGGAGGCAATGAAGGGCGGTGCCTACGACTTCATTCTCAAGCCGTACTCGCTCGAAAAACTCCGCGTCACGATCTCCAACGCCCTGGAGACGCATCGTCTTCGCAGCGAAATAGCCTACCTCAAGTCGGGGAGCACCGGACGCAGCTTTTTCAAGCAGTTCATCGGGAAGAGCCCGCAGATGATCGACATCTTCGAGAAGATAGAGAAGATCGGACGGAGCAAGGCCAATACAATCCTGATTACCGGCGAGAGCGGCGCCGGCAAGGAACTCGTCGCGCGGGCGATCCACGCCTGCAGCTATGATGAGTCACGGCCGTTCATGGAGATCAACTGCGCGTCGGTACCCGAAACGCTTCTCGAGAGCGAACTGTTCGGCTACGAGAAGGGGGCGTTCACCGACGCCAAGACCCGCAAGAAAGGGCTCGTTGAACTTGCCGAGGGTGGCACGCTGTTTCTCGATGAAATCGGTGAAATGGGGATTATGCTCCAGTCACGCCTTCTCAGGGTGCTGGAGAACAAGACGTTCCGGCGCGTCGGGGGTGTGAAGGACCTGCACGTCAATACGCGGATCATCTCCGCCACCAACAGGAATCTGGAGACGGCGATCGAAGAGAAGATTTTCCGGAAAGATCTCTACTTCCGCCTCAAGGTTATTCCGCTCGAGATCGCGCCGCTTCGCGATCGCAAAGAAGACATTCCGCTGCTCACCAACCACTTCGTGGAACGCTTCAACAAGGAGCTTGGCAAACAGGTCAAGCCCGTCGGGCGCGACGCTCTCGAACTCATGCTCGGATACGACTGGCCGGGCAACGTCCGCGAACTCAAGAACGTCATAGAGCGCGCCATGCTGCTCGACGCGGAAGAGGAGATACTCGTCGACCACCTGCCACAGGAACTGCGCGGTTCGGGAAGCGCGGAAGACGTTCCCGCGTCGGCGTCCGTCCTCGATTCGTTTTTCCCGATGTCGCTCCGCGAAATGGAAAAGATCCAGATCGAAAAAACGCTCGAGCAAACATCGGGGAACAAGTCGCGGGCGGCGTCTCTGCTCGGCATCTCGCGGCAGACGCTCCGCGAAAAACTGAAGACCTTCCAGGCCGCCGCGGCCGAAAAGGCCGAGAAGGCGAGGTCCGAGGCATCGGATGCGCCGGAGGGCGACCCCGCCGGCTAGCCCGCGCCGACGCGCGCTGACGCCTGCGGCCGGAATATAATTTATCCACCTCGACAGGATACTGGTCACACAGCGGGCCGGTATCACTCACGTCTTGTGCCCCCGCCCTGGTTTCTAACGAACATATCCATAACATGTTATGGCTGTTTTCGGCATCGATTGCCGAGGCGGGACATTCTTGCCGGTCGCTGGCATATCGATTGCGAACATCCCTGCTGTCACACCACAACCGAACGGAAGCAGGGCACGAATGAACCCCGACAGATCCATAAGGCGCCTCAGCGACGCATTCGACGCGCCGAACGCGCCCGACGCCGCGAACCCGCCTGACGCCGC
>CBDUWU010000153.1:0-8195 GCA_965371015.1 uncultured bacterium
GCGCGGCAAAGGCTTCGGCGGCGGCCCGGACGAGGCGGCCGTTCTCGACGACTTGTTCTTTTTGCGAGAGGGGACTGGCAATTGTGCCGTCGCCGCCTTCACCACCGGCGCCCGTGGCGCCGACATACGACGAGGAAGATGTGGGGGCTTCGGGTGCACCGGACGGTGCACCGGGCATGTCCCCGGAACAACCCGAAACCCCGACGAGTATTGAAAATAGAATATATAAATTCGTGTATCGCATTATTGAACCTCCACGGGACAAGGATGGCATATCCCGTGCCACGTGGCGGCGGGTGGGGTCGGGCGTTGCCGATCGGGGTGACAGAATGTCCCGGAATTCCGCGGGAATGCGCTATTTGTCGATCTGGTGGTGTGCGTTGGCGAGGTGCTGTTCGGCGCGGCTGAAACTGTAGTCCCACTGCGAGCGAAACGGTGTCTTCCACTGTCCGCGTCCTCTGGGGACGGCCCTCAGTTCGCGGATCGCGTTCTCGAGGTCCCGGTGGGCGAAGTACAGGGCGGCGCTCTCCTGGTTCGACGGTTTGGCCGGCAGATCGTCTTCGAGCCAGGCCAGCTTGTGCTCCCAGTCGTCGGCCCAGTCGTTCCATACGGCGACGAGGTCCGGGTAGTCGTTGTCGAAGTATTCCCTCGTCAGGCTTTCCGGTTCGCCCATTCGTTCGGCATCCCTCCGGCCGTGCGCGACCATGTCGTCGAGTTTGCGTAACACACGGTCGAAGTCGCGGTGGATGCTGTGGTCGCTGTCGAATCTGGGCCGGGAAGCCGATTTCGGCCGGAGTGGTGCGTTGCGCCGGCGGTACCAGACCGCGTCCTCGAATACCCCGACACGAATCCGCTCCCAGTGCTCGCGTATGAGATTTTCGTCCCGCCCGACCTTCGCGAACGCCCCGAGTTCGCGCATTTCTATCGAATAAATCATCACAAGGGCGCCGTCTTCGAGCGCGATCTTGCCGGCGAGGTCGGAGAGCTTGATGGCTATGGCGTCGCGGGCGTTGTCGTCGAGCTCGGCCTGATAGATGGAGTTCTCCAGAGACTGGATTTCGGCCCGGTACGCCGTGGGATCGATCGTGTTGCCGGCGACCGACCGGTCCTGGTCTCCGGAACTTCCCTGGCAGGCGGCCAGCATCAGGGCGAATATCGTGCAAATCGCGACGTTGGGAAGGGGTCTCATGCCGACCGCTCCTGGGCGAGATAACGTTACTGTCAATATAGAGTTAAGCTGAAAAGTCAGCTCCGAAAGAGTATAAACTGAGCAATTTGGATACCAGACATAAAAAACCCGCACATGGAAGGCGGGTTTTTTTTGCCGGGCGGATCTTGAACTTTAGATACTGAAAGGCCTACATCTGGGTCATGAAGCGGTCGTCGTACTCGACCTCGAAGCGCAACTTGTGCCTGGCCTCTTCCTGCGCGAGCGCGAGCATGAGGTCCCTGAGACCCGCGTCGCCGACCTTGCTGTGCAGATCCATGTACAGCCTGAACGCTGATTTTTCCTTCTTCATGGCGAGGATGAGCGCGTCCTGGTAACTGAGTTCGCCCTCGGCTTCGACCTCGACGAGGTAGTCACCGATCTTGAGGTCGAGGATTTCCTTCTTCGACGGTTCGAATCCGCCCGAGGTCTTGACTTTGAGGAGCTTCGTCTTGTGACCCGCCTCTTCCGCCGCAAAACCGGTAAACACGGTTTTCATGGCCGCGTTGTCTATTTTTCCCGCCAGATCATTATAGAATGCTTCCGCCTGCTCTTCGTTCTTGATGGCGAAGTCCAGCACGTCATCCACCGAATTCCACTGTTCCACTTGGGGTCTCCTTTCGAGTGTATTATAGAATGTGCGTAGTATATACCCATCAGGGCGCCTGGTCAATCGGGCCCGCCGAAATCGCGATTCTCGTAAACAATGAACTCGCAGTCGCCCCAGACGTGCCGGCCTGTTTCCTCGAACGCGCTGTTGCCGTCGAAGGCGGCGCGGCACTCCGGGTACAGATAAATCAGCCAGATCTTTCTCGGGTGCGCCGCAACCGACCGGGCGATCTTCCACGCGACCATTTCCAGCACCTCTGCGAAAAACGGGTTGAACATGAAGAACACGTTGGCTTCGGGAGGAATGTCATAGTCGACGACGTCGGCCTCGACGACGTCGGCCTCGAAATCGAGCCCGGTCCTGTCGCGAAACATGTCGAGATTGCCGCGGGCGGTCTCGCACAGATCGTGTGAGTACTCCACGCCCACGACGCGGTGCCAGCCACACGCCGCGGCGACCATCATCACCCGTCCCTTGCCACAACCGATGTCGACGAAGACGCCGGATTTGTCGGGATCGAGACGCCGGAGGAGCTTCTTGAGGGGGCGGGCGCGGGTGACCTCGTAACGCATGGCGAAGCGTTTGTTGGGGCTGTCGACCTTGATCTGGTCGACTTCGATAACCCCGGAAGTGTCGGTCCCGTAGCGGAGATCGAACCAGTGGTCACCGGCCCTGCTCGCCGCCACGCCGATGTACTTGACCACGAGCCTGGCCGTCTGGACGGGACCCTTGTCCTTCAGGCTCGAAGTAAATCGGCGGAATGTATTCATCGGGGGGCGACGCCGTTATCCCGACGCCGGTCCGGCGGCCAGTCCGAATGCGAGCCGCTTGCCCGCCGCGAAGGCACGCCGGTTGAGATCGAGTAATTTTTCGGGAAAGCGTTCATCGATAGCCGCCTGCCACGACGCCTCGGACAGGGGCACGAGGTGCGACATCGATCCCAGAAGGACGACGTTGGCGCAGCGCTTGTCTCCGAGCTCGACGGCGGTATCGATCGCCGGGATTACCGTTACGGCAAATCCCTTTTCGCGCAGGAAACCGGCGACGTCCTCGGGATAGGGCACCTCTCCGGCGCCGGGCATCTGGATGGGTTTAATCGCGCGGTCGTCCATCATCACCGCGCCGCCGTCCTTGACGTAGTGGGCGTAGCGCAGCGCCTCGAGGCGCTCGGCCGCATAGAGAACGTCGACGTCGCCGCAGCGGATCAGCGGTGAATGCACCCGCTCGCCGAAGCGTACGTGGCTGACCACGCTGCCGCCGCGCTGGGCGACGCCGTGAACCTCGGATTGTTTGGTCTCGAGTCCCTGGGCCAGCGCGGCGAGGGCGAGGGTCTCGCTGCCGACCAGGGTTCCCTGGCCGCCGACACCGGCCATCAAAACGTTGGTGGTACCTGCCATTGTCGCATGCCTTTCTTCGCGTTCAATGCGTTGTCACGGGACCGTGGAGGGCGCCCGGTTGGCACAGTTCCACGCACAACTCGCAACCGACGCACTGCAGCCCGTCGATCACCGGGCCGATGTCGTCGTCCCAGTCGATGGCGGGACAACCGAGGTCGTAACAAAGCTTGCAGTGGTTGCACTCTTCCGCCTCGAACTGGATGGGCTCGAGCCCGGCGGCCCGGGCGCGCTCTTCCTTGATCATGAGGCACGAATGTTTGGCGATGACCACCGAGGGGCCGGGGTGGTTGATGGCCTCGCGCAGCGTCTTGCGGAACTTCTTCATGTCGTAAGGGTCGAGCTCGCGGACGTATTTCACGCCGATCGCCTCGACGAGCTTGACCAGGTCCACCTCGGGGGCCGCGGCGCCGGACACGGTCTTGCCGCTGCCGGGGTTTTCCTGCTGGCCCGTCATGGCCGTCGTCGAGTTGTCGGCGATGAGCAGCGTGGCGTGACTGTTGGTGTATACCATGTCGATCAGACCGGGGATGCCGCCGTGCAGAAAAGTACTGTCGCCGATCACGCCGACGGCCTTTGCGCCCGTGTGTCCCTCGTTGCCCCTGGCGAAGCCGACGGCGTTGCCGACGCTGGCTCCCATACAGAACGACGTCTGCATCGCCGAGTACGGGGGCAGGCTGCCGAGCGTGTAACACCCGATGTCTCCGAGCGCGACGACGTTGGTCTTCATCATCTTTTTCAATGTATAGAACACGCTCCGGTGGGCACAACCGAGGCAGAAGAGCGGAGGCCTTGCCGGCAAGGGGATCTCTTCGGCGAAGCTCCGGGGGACCGGCGTGCCGTGAAACACGTTGGCCAGGATCTCGGGGTTCAGCTCGCCCATCAACGGCACCTTTTCTTTGCCGATGATGTTGGTGATGCCGGCGATCCGCAGCTGCTCCTCTATGAAGGGCTCGCCTTCCTCTATTATATAGACCGTGTCGAATCGGGCGCAGAACTCCCGTGCCTTGTCGACGGGGAACGGAAACACCATCCCGATCCGCAGGTAGGTGGCGTCGGGCAGGACTTCGCGCGCGTACTGGTAGCCGACCCCGCTGGCGATGACACCCGTCGAAGGGGCGCCCTCCTCGACGCGATTGTACTCGAACGATTCGCTGAACTCGCGCAGGCGGTCGAGGCGCTCTTCCACCGTCGGCCGGCGAAAGCGCGCGAACGGCGGCACCACGAAGCGCTGGATGTCGGTCTCGTATGTTTTCGGCTCGACCTCGGTGCGCTCTCCCAGTTCGACGACCCCCTTGGCGTGGGCGATCCGTGTCGTCGTCCGGTACATGACCGGCGTCTCGAATTGCTCGGACATATCGAAAGCGATGGCGACGAAGTCCTTGGCCTCCTGCGGGTCGATCGGTTCGAGGACGGGGACTTTGCCGAACTTGGCGAAGTAGCGGTTGTCCTGCTCGTTCTGCGAAGAGTGCATGCCCGGGTCGTCGGCGGAGACGACAACGAGGCCGCCGATCACGCCGGAGTAGGGGACGACCATGAACGAGTCGGACGCGACGTTGAGGCCGACGTGTTTCATCGTGACCAGCGCCCGTTTTCCCGAGAGCGACACGCCCATCGCCACGTCGAAGGCGACTTTCTCGTTTGTCGACCAGTTGGATTCGATTTTGTCGTACGTGGAGATGTTTTCGAGTATCTCGGTGGACGGCGTGCCCGGGTAACCGGTGGCGTAGTGTACTCCGGCCTCCCAGGTGCCTCGCGCAATCGCCTGGTTGCCTGACATCAATTTCTTTATGGTTATCCTCCTGCGTTATTCCGGCCGGCCTTACGCCGACGGGGGGTCACAGTTGTTCGAGAGCGTCCAGATCCTCCGGTGTATCGACGTCGATGTAGTTCAATTCGCTCCCGAGGGGGAACTTGACGGTTTCCTCCCGATACCTGTCGATGATTTTCGTACCCTTCTCGTCGTCGGCCAGTTCCATGAATTCGGGAAACAGCCGGGCCGGGATGACGCGTGGGTGGCGAAGTCGCCCTGCGCATTCCGGAATCACGATCGACGGACATTTCTCGAACGCGCCGATCAGTGTATTGATCATTATAGCAGTAACGAACGGCATGTCGGCCAGAAGAACCATGGCTGCATCACACCTTCCTTCGACCGCCGCGAGCCCGGTCTTGAGCGACGACATCATCCCGCGCTTCGCATCCGGATTGTGGTCGACGTGGATCCGGGGCTCGCCGGCCGACTTCGAAAAGCGCCGCCCGGCGATATCCCTTTCCAGATCAACCGTTTCCGGCCCCGTGACCACGCGAATCTCACTCAGCCGCGACGCGACGGCCTGCGAGAGGCCTATATAATAGAGCGGCACCCCCCCGACGGGGTGGAGCAGTTTGCCGCCCCCGAAACGCCGGCCCTCGCCGGCGGCGAGAAAGATCCCCGCGATCACCGGCGCCCCTTTTCCACGAGCTGGGCGGCCACGGCGATGGCGATCTCGGCGTCACTCCTCGCGCCGATGTGGATCCCGATCGGCGAGACGACCCTCGCGAGGTCGGTGTCCGCCACGCCTTCTTGGCGGAGGTCGTCGAACATCTGGTCGCGACGGACGCGCGAACTGAGCATCCCGACGAAGGCGCAGTTATTCGCGAGCGCTTCCGCGACCATCGCCCGGTCGCGGTGGTAGTGGTGCGAGACGATCAGTACGAACGCGTCGTCCGTGAGCGGCGCTTCGCCTGTGTGCGTGGTGACACCGGCGATGCCGGCGAAACCGTCGAGGTAGTCGCTCCGCCAGTCGACCACGTGCAGGTCGAGTTCCATGTTGTCGAACGTCCGCAGCAGGCACCTTGCCAGTGGCGTGGCGCCGAAGATGTACACGGGACGGAGTAGCGGGACCGCCTCGACATGGATCCCTTCGGCGGGCGCCGGTTTATCGCCGTGGATGTTCAACTCTCCCGTCGCGAGGTCGTGCGTCAGCCACACGGGTGTCCGCGACGCAAGACGCCCGCGTACGTCGCGATAAACTTTCTTGTGACGATCGAGGAGCGGTTCGACGAGGATCTCGACCACGCCTCCGCAATACGTGCCGTAGCCGAAATCCGCGTCTTCGCTCTCGGATGTGTCGATGCGGACGATCCTCGGCACGCCCGCGACGAGGGCTTCGCCGCCCTGGCGGACGAGTTCCTGGTCGACGCACGCCGATCCCAGGTTGCCCCAGACGGGAGCCGGGGCGCCGCCGGCGAACAGCGCGTGCGCGCCGGATTTCTTGTACGTGTGGCCTTCCGTGCGGAGGATGGTCGCGAGAATACCGTCGTGGACCGTCTCGATCTTATCGAGCAGCGAGAAGTTCATCGAATGCCTGCCTCAACAGGCGCCGTACCATTTTCTTCCGGTAGGCGGGGGAGAAGAACATCGTGTCGACGGGCCGTACCTCCTTGAATACGCGTTCCACGAATTCGTCGACACGGGTCTCGTTCACTTCGGCCATATCTTCCTCGACGACGCAGATCCGGGGGCCGACCCCGGTAACGGCCGCTTTCAATCGCAGTGGCCCGTCGCCCCCGACGGCGGCGGCCACGCCCACTTCGGGAAAGTCGAAGCCGTCGCGGATCCTCAGTTTTTTGTACGTGGACTTGAGCCCATTGTCAACAATCTCGACGGAGGTAATCATCTCGCGATCCAGGTCGATGTATTCGATGCCGTCGTCGTTGTAAATGCTTGCCAGGGGGAGCGTGCGCCGCGCCACGCCGCTGACGGTGATCCGCGCCCCGTGGACGGCCAGCGCGGGCGCGATGTCGGAACAGAAGGTCGCGAAGCAGCGTCCGCCTCCCGGGGCCACCCGGCACTCGTCGCCGTCTTTCTTGAGGCAGTATCCGACCGCTTCGCGCCAGAAATGTCCCCGGTCGTAGTAGCGGCACCTTGTGTCCTGCGCGAGGTTGCCGCCGAGGGTGGCGTTGTTGCGGATGATCGGAGTCGCCACCTGGCCGACGGCGTCGCGGACCGCGGCAAAAGGTGCCAGGGCGTCGGAGCGTTCGATCGACCTCAGGGTGGCGAGCGCGCCGATCGTGACCCTGCGGGCGCTTTCGGTAATAGTATCGAGGCCGCGCAGACGGGAGAGCGAGACGAGGACGGTGGGTTCGAACTGGCCGCGCTTGAGTTTGGGGACGAGGTCGGTCCCGCCGGCGACGATCATCGCGCCCGGCTCGGAGAGCGCGGCGATGACTTCGTCTACCGTCTCCGGAGTGACGACGTCAAAATCGTTAAGACGCAGCATCCTTCGGGACCTCCACCCGGACAGGTTCGGGGAACTCGAAGTCGATCACCTTGCGCGGGCCGACCCGCTTCGCGCCGGACTCCATCGCCTTCAGCACCTTGTCCGGTGTGATCGGCACTTCGTCGAAGCGCACTCCGATCGCGTCGTAGACGGCGTTGGCGAACGCCGGTATCACCGGCAGCAGGGGGCCCTGGCCGACTTCCTTGGCGCCGAAGGGGCCGTTCTCGTCGTCGTCTTCGACGAGGTAGATGTGGATGTCCGGGGTTTCGTTCACCGTCAGCGTCTTGTAGTCGAGCAGGCCGACATTCTTGAGCAATCCTGTTCTGGTGAACGCCATCTCTTCCATCATCGCCTCGCCGAGTCCCATGTACACGCCACCCTCGATCTGACCCTCGACGTTCTTCGGGTTGATAGCGCGGCCGATGTCGTGGGAGATCCACACGTCGGTCGGCTTGACGATGCCGGTGACCGGGTCGACTTCGACCTCGACGGCGCAGGCGGTGTAGCTGTACGCCGGCGATGGGCCGACGCCCGATCCCTTGTAGTCGCCGTACTCGACGTCGGGCTTGTAGTCGCCGCTGAAGGAGAGCGTCCCGTGTGACGCCTCGGCACCGATCACCGCGTCGGCGATCGACACTTTGCCCCCGGCGCCGGCGGGGGGGGCGGCGGGGGGGGGGGGGGGGGCGGGGGGGTGGTGGGGGGGGGGGGGCGGGGCGGGG
>CBDUWU010000154.1:0-8191 GCA_965371015.1 uncultured bacterium
GAGCGGGCGCACGGTGACGCGCCAGTTGCGCCGCGATCTGTTCATCCCCGACGGCTCGTTGTCGCTGTTCCAGGCGCCCCACCAGATTGCCCCGGCGGGTCCGAGTGTCCAGGTCATGTGCGAAACCGACCAGGTATTCGGAGGGATCCGGATGGACGAGATCGTGCTGCCCTCGTCGGTGGCAACGTACGCCGCGCTGTCGCAGACGTCAGCGGACAGCTACGCGCTGCTCAGCCTGGAAGTGACGGTTCTGTTGCGAACGACGTACAATTTCTACTGGGGTTACGAGGGCGCCCCCGAGGTATTGACCGACGTCGGCCGCCAGTGCGTGGCCAACCTGATTTCCTTTCTCGCCGGTTCGGGGGCATCGACACCCGCAGTGCCGGTCCGGGCCCCGCGCTGACGGGGGGCGGACCAACGCCGACGGGCGCTGCTCTTCCAATCGTACCCGCCGGTAATCTTCTCGTTTCCGGGTCTTGACACGGCTCGCTCCCTATTGCATAATCCCTTAATTCTCAACGAGTAAACGAGGCAGGTATTCATGACTTCAGTGACGAAAATGTGGGTGCTGTTCCTGGCGTTGTCTCTTGCATGGCTTGGGACCGGGTGCGGCGATAAATCCGATGACGCAAGTACGGGTGACAAGGAAACAGCGGTCGCAACTGCCGGCTCCGGCCCGGCGGAAGAGCTCCCGACGGAGGCGGTGCCCTACGCGCCGGAGCTCGAGGAAGCCGGATTCATGCCCGTCTACTACAAGGCTTTCCCTCCCGCGCTGGCCGGTCACGTCGGCCGGATGATCCTCTACCGGTCGTCGACCGGCGGCAAGGACGGCGGGATGGTCTACGTGGAGGAACTGGGTCCCAAATTCGACTGGGTGTGGCACTGGTATTTTGATGACGCCAGCCCCAGGACGCTCGAACGCGTCGAAATCAACAAGGACGGGATGTGGGACATCCGTATACACACGACCGATGGAAAGCAGTTCGACATCATCCAGGATGAGGAATTCATCCTGAGTGCCGGCGCGCGCGACGACAAGATCGCGCTCAACGGTTCGTGCTCCGAGCCGCTCGAGGGGCACCCGATGTGGCAGGCCTTCGATGGGAGTGACAGGACGGCGTGGCAATCGGGTTTCAAGGGCGGAGACAATCCGTTCATCGAGGTCCTGTTGCCTCTGGGGCTCACCGACGGCATACTGTCGGTGACGTTGCTGACGACCAACCAGCCGAAAGAAATCGAGATCAGGGCCGATGGCAAGAAGGTTCAGACCATCGAGCTCAAGGCGAATGAACGGTCACACCTGATCCAGCTCGACCCGGCCGTCAAAACGGCAAAACGGATCCGGCTCGAAATCAAGTCGTGTCACGGGGGCAGCGGCACGGCCGCTATCGCGGAAATGTCGATCAGGTAACAGTTGGCTGGATGACCAATGTCGAGTCCGAGTCCGAGTCGGAGCCGTACGACGGCGCAATCTCCTTGAGCACCTGGAGGAACGCTTCGGCCACGCGCGGGTCGAGCTTGCTGCCGGTCGTACTCTTTATCTCCTCGACCGCGTCGGCGTGGCTGCGGCGCGACCGGTACGGCCGGTCCGATGTCATAGCGTCGTACATGTCGGCCACCGAAATGATCCTCGAAATCAAAGGTATCTCTTCGCCCTTCATCCCGTCGGGGTAACCGGTCCCATCCCAGCTCTCGTGGTGGTGGCGGATGAGCGGAACGATGGGGTGCATCTCTCCCAGCATTTCTATCATCGACGCGCCCAGCTGGACGTGATTGCGCACACGCTCCATCTCGTCGTCGCTGAGCTTCCCCGGGCGGTGGAGCAGTTCGTCAGGAACGCCGATTTTACCAATGTCGTGGAGCATCGACGCCAGGTAGAGCTGGTGTTTTTCTTTTGTTGTCAAATCGAGTTTTTCGGCAATGAGTAACGCGTAACGGCTCACCCGGGTCGAGTGTCCGCTCGTGTACTGGTCTTTTGCCTGGATTGTACGGACGAGCGTTTCGACCGTGTTGTAAAACAGACTACGCAGGTCGTCGTAGAGCCGGGCGTTGTCGATGGCGATACCCGCCTTCAGCGAGATCGCGGAAAAGAGTGCCAGATCCTCGCGCTTGAAAAGGTTGGCTTCGCTGGTCGAATCCAGATAGACGATGCCCAGTACCTTGCCCCGATTGATCAGCGGCGTGCACATCGCGCTGCGCACAGTCAGTTGGACGATGCTGCGGGAATGAATGAACCGTTCGTCGAGCAGCGCGTCACTGGATATGATCGATGATTTCTGTTTCACGGCGGTCTGGAGTATCGTCTGGCTCACGACGATTTCGGCGTCGTCGCCCGGCGAGTCGTCGGGACGCCGTACGTAGGGCACGAGATTGCCCGTGTCGCGCTGGAGCAGAAACACGTATCCGCGCGACGCCGGGATGGCGCCCATGATCAGATCGAGCATGTTTTCCATGAGCTGCTTGAGGTCCTCGATGTCGCGGAAGGCGCGGTCCGCCTCGTAGAGGAGCTTCAGCGCCTGGTATGATTTGGACTTTTCGTCCTCCGCGAAACCCTCCAGAAACTCCTTCACACCCATTATCTCGGCGGGATTGGCCAGCGTGAGGGAATTGTCAGCTTTGGTTTTGATGTCGATGGACACGTTCATGTTCATCGGCGCGTGCGTTTCGTAGATCGACTTCGGTGAGGCCTCGATCACGATGCCGACGTTGGCGATGATCAGCTCGTCCCCGGGGCTGAGGCGGTCCTTTTCGACGCGCCGGCCATTGAGGTAGGTTCCGTTGGTACTGCCATTGTCCTCGACGTAATAGGCGTTGTTTTCGGATGAAATCGTGCAGTGAAACCTCGAGATCGCCGTGTGGTCGAGCGCGATGGTGTTCTCCGGATCGCGGCCGATCGTCAGGGGTAGCTGGGAATCGTCCAGCGATACCGTGCGTCCCTTCGAAGACCCAGATATGACTCTCAAGTGCAGCATTTGACAGCATCCCCCCGGAATGTCGTTCGAAACCTGATCAATGCGGTTGTGAAACTCGTATATATAGCAAGAATCAGGTCAAATAGCGCTTCCGGATCGCCATCGGAGATGATATTTTCTTTATCCCCAAGGCGTTGACTACGTTCGACGGGGGGCCTGTGCGGGGGGCCGCCGGCGTGGGATCGGCAACGAGGCGATGATCGAAACTGTGCTTATAACTTCTTGCAATCAGGAAAGTTAAAAAATTGTTTTTTTGTTGTATGAAACGCTTGACACCACAATATATTGCGGTTACATCTACTCTTTGCCACCAGATGTGGTATCTTTAGTGTAGAAGTAACGTACAATCGCGGGTAGAATAGGGCCGGGTTTTTGCAGAATGAGACGATCGCCGGTTTTGCACCGCACGAAGGGAGAGATCATCAGATGCGCGTAGAATCCTCCTCCGAGCCGTTGGTCATCAGCGAGAGCGCCCGAAGGGTGCTGGAAAAACGATATCTGCGAAAAGACACCGATGGCATACCGGTCGAGACACCCGCGGAGTTGTTCCGGCGCGTCGCGGGAAATATCGCCACCGCCGAAACATTTTACGCGATTGATGACGATAAACGTGCTTTGTGGGAAGAGACGTTCTACGGTTTGATGTCCCGGCTCGAGTTCATTCCCAACTCTCCCACCCTGATGAACGCCGGTACCGACATCCAGCAGTTGTCCGCCTGCTTCGTCCTGCCCGTGGAAGATTCGATGGACGGGATCTTCGACTCGATCAAACATACAGCCATTATCCACAAGAGTGGTGGAGGTACGGGGTTCTCGTTTTCGCGCATTCGGCCCCGGAATGACGTGGTCAATTCGACCCAGGGCGTATCCAGCGGCCCGATCTCGTTTATGACGGTGTTCGACGCCGCCACCGAAACTGTCAAACAGGGTGGGCGGCGCCGTGGCGCGAACATGGCGATTCTGCGGATAGATCACCCCGACATCGTCCAGTTCATCGAAGCGAAGCGCCGCAATGACCGCCTGAACAACTTCAACCTCTCGGTGGCCATCACAGACAAGTTCATGGAAGCCGTCAAGAACGACGAAGAATACGAGCTGATCAACCCCCGTACGGGCAAGGTCGTCGAATTGCTGCCCGCCTCAATGGTGTTCGAGAAGATCGTCGACGGCGCCTGGCGTAACGGTGAACCCGGTATCGTATTCATCGACGAAATCAACCGCGACAATCCCACACCCAGAGTCGGGATGATCGAGAGCACAAATCCGTGTGGCGAACAGCCGCTGCTGCCGTACGAGTCGTGCAACCTGGGTTCGATCAACCTCTCGCGGTTCGTGCAGGGAAATCTCGGGGAGTGTACGATTGATTACGAAGCTCTCGGCGATTGCGTGGCGATCTCGGTGCGTTTCCTCGACAACGTGATCGACATGAATAAATACCCGCTCGAGCAGATCGATACGTTGACCAAGGCCAACCGTAAGATCGGCCTCGGCGTGATGGGGTTCGCCGAACTTCTCATTCGCATGGGGGTGTCCTACGACAGCGACCGCGCAGTCGAAGTGGCCGAAGAATTGATGTCATTCATAGAGAAGACTGCCGATGAAGCGTCGAGGGGGCTGGCGGAAGAGCGGGGCGCGTTCCCGAACTTCGCGATGAGCGTCTTTGCCGACAGGGGAGAACTGCCGATTCGTAATTCGACCCGAACGACTATCGCTCCCACGGGTACGATCAGCATCATCGCTGACACGACCAGCGGGGTGGAACCCATCTTTGCCCTGGCTTTCGTCCGCAACGTGATGGACAACGACCAGCTCGTCGAGTCCAACTCGACGTTCGAGGAGGTCGCGCGTGAATACGGATTCTACAGCGAGGAGCTGATCAAGCGCGTGGCCGAAACGGGCAGTGTCCAGGATCTGGAGGAAGTGCCCGAGCGGTGGCGGAAGATTTTCAAGACGTCGCACGATATCACGCCCGAGGCGCACACGCGCATCCAGGCAGCGTTCCAGAAGTTCACGGATAACGCGGTGTCGAAAACGGTGAACTTCCCGCACGACGCTACCATCGAAGAAGTCCGTACCGTGTTCGGGCTGGCACACGAGCTGGGATGCAAGGGAGTGACGATTTACCGCGACGGCAGTCGTGATTGCCAGGTGCTCAACGTCGGCAAGGAAATGCCGTCGCAAGCAGCGACGGCGGGCGCTGCGTCGGTAAATTCGGATCAGGATGAAATCGGAATCGGGGACGACAGGACCCACGTCAAGAGACCGCGTCGGCGTCCCGATTCGATCCAGGGTACCACGCGGAAGATCGAAACCGGCTGCGGCAATCTCTACGTCACCGTCAACGACGACGAGCACGGACCATTCGAGCTGTTCGCCCAGATCGGCAAGGCTGGAGGATGTGCCGCATCGCAGACCGAGGCCATCGGCCGGCTCATTTCGCTGGCGCTGCGGGCGGGAGTCGACCCCGGCGCCATCGCCCGCCAGCTCGGCGGGGTGCGATGCCCCTCACCGTCCTGGAACAACGGTGACAAGGTGTTTTCCTGTGCCGACGGTATCAGCAAGGCACTCGCGCAGCACCTGGCGGACCTCGATTCCAAACTGCCGTTGCCCGACTCGATAGTGGCGGACACGGAGCCGGCGATCGAGTCGCTGGTCAACCGCCTCGCCGGAATGTGCATGGAGTGTGGCAGCACACTGGAGTACACCGACGGGTGCGCCGTCTGCCGGAGCTGCGGCTACTCACGCTGCTGACGGGTGCGCCGTGCGGCGCGAGGAGCGCTCAGATCCCTGAACCGATGATGATCTTGTTGGCCACGTTGGCGAAGAAGTGGATGAGAAACGCCGGCCAGACGGAGTTTGACCGGTAGGTGACATACCCGAACCAGGTTCCCGACAAAATACAGCCGATCGTTTCCACCTCCGGCTTGCCGATGTGGAGGAGGACGAACGGGATCATCTGGATCAGCACGGCGCCCTCCCCGTAGCGCTCCTTCAATCCGAATATCAGAAACCCGCGATAGAGAAACTCCAGCGAAAACAGAAGCACCGCCCATCTGGCGGCGTAACCCCAGAGGTCGAGGTCGCTTTCCGCGTAGAAATGCTCGACGTCGGAAAAGCGCGCCGCCACAAGCAGAATGACGATCGTGACCCCCCAGGCGACGACGACGTGCGGGATCCACAGACGGTAATTACCTGCCCGCAGGCCGAAATCCAGGGGATTCTTTCTGAGGACGGCGGCGATGACGGCAACCGGCAGTGCCAGGTAGTAGACGAGGTATGTCATCCACCGCGGGTCGAGTTTGTGGTAACGGGCGACGACGAGAAACAGCGCGGCGAACGCCATCACGGCGATCTCGTTGGCGTTTCTCCGGACGAAACCGACGAATTCGAGACTCTCGCGTTTGAAGAATGACATCGCTGGTGTGTATCCAGGGTCAGAGAACGGTCCAGTGGCGTACGAGCGCCAGGTAGGGGCCGGCGAGGAGCAGCCGCGTGAGAAGCGCCGCCGCTGCGAGTCCGGCGACTATCAGGGCTGTCCGCTTGAACCGGGCCGCGTCGAACTCGAGCGCGGTGCTGCGGTACAATCTGCGGCTCCCGGCGGTTACCGCCGGCAGGAAAGAGAAGATGGCGGCGGCGATCAGCGCCCACAGCCACGGCGGCAGTGCAACGAGCGTGACGAGCACGATGTTGTTTCCGTGGGTGTAGAGGACGGCGGCTCCGGCGGCGGCGGTTCCGAGCGCGATCGACATGGCGACGCACCCGGCGATGCCGAAGCTGACGGCGGAAAGCACGAGAAACGCGACGAAGCCGGACAGGATGAACGCGAATCCGAAGGGCGCGTCTGCGGAACCGGCGATGGCGGCTTCGACGGTCCGGGCGGCTCCGGCGGCGAAGGGAAAGCTGTCGAGGACCCGGTCGCGCACGAATGCAGCCGAGACGAGAATGGTGAGGAATACAGTCAGCGCCCAGCGCCACAAGGCGCCGGTAACCGCGTTGGACTCGCCCGAGCGGACTCTGCGCAGCAAGGGGCGTACGATGGCCGCGGTGGTCAGCAGGGGGCTCAGCGGTGCGAAGGAGACGGCGAGCGAAAACACGACGGCGAGAATGCTCGTGCCCACGATCCGGTTGTTTTCCCCGGAGACGCGGTTTTTCCGGGCCACCGCCGCGTCAGGTGGGGCAGCGGGCGAAGGGCCCCTGCCGGGCTTTTTTTTGTGACTCGATCTGGCCATCGCGCAATATGGAGGTTGTTCCTACCGATTGAATGTCAACAGGTTAGCACATGGCGCAGAAAGGGTCAGCACTAACTTCGCCACCCGGGAGCGCACACATGTGCGACTAATATGGTCCGTTATTGCTTTGGTGGCGGACTCGGAAATGCTAGCATACGGGTGGACAAGGGGAGAATTGGCAGCAGGTACTCAACACGATCGTGAGGAACGAATGATGCGTAAAGCGCTGAGATTATCCATGATGGTAGCCCTGGCGGCGATGGCGGTGACGGGCGCCGCGCTGGCCCAGGACATGACGCCCGAGCAGCAGCAGGCGATGATGCAGGCGATGACGCCGGGAGAGCACCACAAGCACATCGCGCAGTTCGCGGGCAATTACGAATACACCAGCAAGATGTGGATGGCGCCGGGCACCGAGGCGATGGAGTCGAAGGGGACCTCGGTGGCGGAAATGGTGATGGGCGGCCGTTATCTGCAGGACACGCTTGAAGGCGACGTCAAGGGCATGCCGTTCACGGGAATGGGCTGGACGGCGTATAACAATATCACCAGCGAGTATTCGATCGTCTGGATCGATAACTTCAGTACCGGGATCATGTCGGCGACGGGAAGTTGCAGCGCGGACGGCAATGTGCTGACCTTCGAGGGCCGCACGTCGTATCCCGGGGTGCCCGAGCCGATCCCGTTCAAGCAGGTGGTCACTCTGATCGACGGCGACCACCACAAGATGGAGTGGTACATGCCGTCGGAGCAGGGCGAGATGTTCAAGACGATGGAGCTGTACTACACACGCGTGAAGTAGGTCCTCCACCCGCCAGTCATTCTCTTCGTCGGGCCGCCCGATCGGGCGGCCCAGTTCTTTATGATCCGCTCCGAGGGCAACGCCCTCAGTCCCGGAGTACCATCCGCCCTGGAGTACCATCCGCCGTGGAGTATACCATCCGCCGTGGAGTATACCATCCGCCGTGGAGTATACCATCCGCCGTGGAG
>CBDUWU010000155.1:0-8185 GCA_965371015.1 uncultured bacterium
CGACCTGGCCGGCAGGATCAAGCCCCAGTTGCTCAACCGCTACGAACGCGTCTCCAAGAACTACGGCCGCGCCGTGGTTCCCGTGACGGGCGACATGTGTCTGGCGTGTTTCGCCAAGATCCCGACGTCATTTCGCTCGCTGAACAAGAAGGCCAACATCCTCACCTGCGAAAGCTGCGGCCGCATCCTCTACTTCACCTAGATCGATCCTCCCCCCCCCCAAGGCCGGTTCCCGCACGGGCGCAATAACGCCCGTTTCAATATCGACCACCTTGCATAATCTGCGGATTATGGTAAAATATTTTTACGGGTTAAAATAATTTACGATTCTTATATTCGCAACTTACGCGGAGACAATGAGTTGGAATCACGCCCCCCGCTAGCGTTCCGGAAGAACCTCGAACTGTTCGAGCCCGAGGTGGCCGTTGGCGAATGGCGGATCGGGGGGTACGTCGACCTGGTCAGCGAGCGCCGCTACCTGCTACTGCGCCTGAAGTCCGATCAGACGGACGGACTCCAGTCCGGGGTCGTGGATTTTCGAGCCGAAACCGCTGTCGGACTGGCCTGTGATCGCTGCGCGCTCGTCGTCGAAGCCTCTCTGAAAAACAACCGCCTCGACATCCTGACGCCATACCTCCACTCGATCGACCCGGCGTCGCTCGGCGACGACGACGCGGCATCGATGGTACGCACCGTCATCGAAACACTCGCACTGTTCGAACAGTACCGCTTCGAGGCACCGTCGGTCGGGATCGATACGGTGGGAAGAAACGACGCGGGTGGATTCGTGCTGATGCCGAACGCTTACATACTGCCCGGCGGGCGCGGCCGCACGAACGCCCACGCGGAAGGGGTAACCGACATCCTGCGAACACTGGCGGGCGAGGTTCCCGCGGATCGTTCGCCGTTTCGACGACTCGCTGCCAGCGTCGCGGACTCAGACGCTTACTCCAGCGAGCTTGGAAGGATATACGAGAAACTATTCGACGAACCACTGCCCGGCCCGGCTCGGCATGCGGTGTCCGGCGGCGCGGGCGAGGGGCCGCCGATCGATGTCTCGGCTCTGGTGGACAGCCTCGACGGCGGCGCCGTGGTGGAATTGTCCGGTGGGGCGGCGTCGGGCAAGAGCCGTGTGCTCGACGCGGTGTACGCGGCACTCGTTTCGGACGGCAGCCGCGAGCCCCGCTGGATCGACGAGTGGGACCTGGCCGCGATGATCCGGAAACGCCCCGGTGCCCGTGAGGACGGGCGCGGTGCTTCGGTATGGTTGCTCGACGATATCGACGACAAGCCGCTCGCACAATCCGGGCTGATCGACCGGTTGTTCAACGGCGGACCTCAATCGCAAACCGACGGAAGCACCCTGGTATACTCGCTGAATCCCGCCAACGCGCAAGACACCGCTGCCGGCGCCCTGGCGGCGGCACGAAGCCGTGCGGGCGAAAGATTCCGTTCGATCCCGCTCGACAGAGACGGAGACGAAGAAGCGAGGGTACTGCGGCAGATCGGCGGGCTGATGGGAGAGCTCGGACGGCCCGCCCCCGCAGATTCGACGGTAGCACAGGCCGTGAGCGAGCTGATGGCCGCCTTCGACACGCAGGAGAGGCAGATTCTCGAACTGGTCTCGGTGGCCCGGTTTCCGCTGCCGCACGACATCGTGCTGTCTGTTTTCTCCGAGGCCAACGGCGAGATCCACCGCCGCATCCACCGGCTGGCGGGACTGGGTCTGCTGCGGATAGATTACCGGCCACTACCCCCCACGGGGCAGACCGCCATCACGGTCGCCGCAAGCAGTGCCACCTTCAGGCGCCTCGTCTGCGAGAGCATCACACGGGAACGGAGAGAAAACCTGCACCGCACGGTGGCCCGGATGTCAGAGGACCGCGGCGGCGTACCGACGTTCTTTATCTTCGAACACCTGGTCGAGGGCAACGAACGGCGGCAGGCGGCCAGGTACGGGGTGGCGCTCCTCAAGGAAACCGCGCGCGAGAAGCGGGCACCGTTCATGGATCGGCTGATCGCCGAATTCGTAAACGGCAGGCTTCACGAGCGGCTGTCATTCGCCAACCGCCTCTACGTGATGCACGAGTTGAGCGCGGAGCTGCTCGATACCGGTCGCCGGGCGGAAGCCGAAGCGCTGCTAAACGAGGTCAAGGCGGAAGTCGACGACGCGGACTCCGAGGACCGGCGCAAGAACGCCGCGCTGGTGTGCGACACTTTTGGTCTGCTGGCCGATGTATGGGCGGCCCGTGGCAACTATTCACGGGCGTTGTCGGTACTGACCGTAACGAAGGAATCTCTGAATCCGCACCTGGCGCTGCCCGCCCAGGCGCGGCTCCTCAACGAGATCGGCTGGCTGCAGTACCGCCTCGGCGACTACGACCGCGCGGTGGAATCGTGCAAACTCAGCCTCAACTCGCTCAACGCCAACGAACACCCGTTGATCGTCGCCCAGGCGCTCAACATCATGGGCGTGATCAATTTCAACACGAGCCGTTACAACGAAGCGGTGTCCTATTACGACCAGAGCGCGTTTCTGCGCGAGCGCGAAGGCGACGTCAGCGCTCTGTCCGCCTCGTACAACAACCTCGGCCTTGCTTATCAGACCAAGGGCGAGTACGACAAGGCGCTGGAGTTTTTCAACAAGAGCCTCGACATCAAACGGATGCAGAACAACCGCGCCGGCATCGCCGCCGGATGCCTCAACCTGGCGCTACTCTATCTCGAGGTACACAACTTCGAGGAAGCGGAGAAAAACTGCCACGAGAGCCTCGCTCTCTCCACCGACATCGGCAACACGCGTCTCACGGCGGAGAACTACAGTACGCTGGGCGATATCCAGTACACGAGGGGTCACTTCCCCGAGGCGGAGGAGAACTACCGCAAATCGCTCGAACTGTCCCACGACCTGGAAACGATCAACGAGGAAATGGGCGTCCACCGCCGGCTGGCCAAGCTGTACCTGGCGACGGAGCGCCTCGACGCAGCACGCGACGCCATCGAAAAGGCCGCCACGCTGGCCCACCAGATCGGTTCGCGCTATGAGAGCGCCCAGATCGACACCGTGTTCGGCGAACTCGCCCAGACCGAAGGCGACGACGCCGCCGCCATCCGCCACTACGAATCCGCCGCCGCCTCTTACACTTCCGCCTCCCGCTACCGCCTCGCAGCACCCGTCCTGGCCCGCATCGGGCTGATCCAGTTCGAACAGGCGAATGTATTCGAGTCAAAGCAGTACCTCGACCGCGCGCTGGAAATGACGAGGTCGGAGATCGGCGCCGAGATCCCCGACGATATCGTCAACCTCCAGCAGTTGCTGCGGGAGCGCCCGATCAAGGCCGGCGCCGGCGGGACCGGTTCGCAGAAGCTCCTCTACGCGTTCTACGAACTGAGTTCGTTGTCGGACTACGCCGACGATACGGTGGCGTTCTACAAGCGCGTACTCAACGTCTTCCAGGACCTGACCGAATCGACGCGGTGCTTCATGACGATTCAGACAGGTGAAAATCAGTACGCCGTCATCGACCCCGACGGCGATCAGGAGCCGCTCGTTGATCCGGGTCTCCGGGCGCTCTGCGCCCGGGCCCTCCAGCTGGGAGTGCTGCTCGACAGTTCGTCGACCGAGGTGGACGAGCTGGGTCCCCAGTTCAGCCCCCTCGCCGACAGCGCGCTGGTCTGCGTCCCCATGCGGGCGATGGGTCGAAAACTGGGCTGCATGGTCTTTCACGTGCCCAGGGACAACGTGCCGCTGCCCAAGGAAGACTCCAACTTCCTCATTTCGCTCGGGCGCCACGTGGCGGGCAACATCAGCCTGATGCTCCACCTCGAGGAGCACGCGCACAAGGAGGAAACGCTCGAGAAGCAATACGAGACGCTGCAGGCGCAGGTCGTCGACGAGTACCGGTTCGAGAACCTCATCGGCAAAGACGAGTCGATGAAGAAGATCTTCCGCACGCTGGACAAGGTCAAGGACATGGACACGGGGTTGTTGATCCTCGGCGAGAGCGGCACCGGCAAGACGGAGCTCGCCCGTACCATCCACTACAGCAGCCGCCGCCGCAAGCGCCCGTTCCAGCAGCTCCATTGCGCCGAGATCCCCGATACGCTCCTCGAGAGCGAGTTGTTCGGCCACGAGAAAGGCGCGTTCACGGGGGCCGTGCAGCGCAAGCTGGGACGGTGCGAGGTGGCCGACAGAGGGACCGTGTTCCTCGACGACGTCAACGTCATCCCGGTCGATATCCAGACACGCCTCCTGCACTACCTCGAGAGCAAGAGTTTCATGAGGCTCGGGGGTACACAGAAGATCAACACCGACGTCCGCATCATCGCGGCGAGCAACCAGGACCTCGAACAGCTCGTCAAGGAAGGCAAGTTTCGCGAGGACCTGTTCTACCGGCTCAAGGTCCTCACGATCGAGCTGCCGCCGCTGCGCGAACGGCGCGAAGACATGATCGCCATCGCGCAGGCGTTTCTCAAGAAGCGGTGCGCGGCACAGAACAAGGCGCTCAAGACCCTTTCATCGGAGACGATCAAGCTGTTCCAGAAGCACCCGTGGCCGGGTAACGTACGCGAGCTCCAGAATGTGCTCGAGCAGGTAGTGCTGCTCTCGGACGACGACATCATCGGGCCGTCGTCTCTGCCGGAAGATTTCCTGAAGAAGGCGACCGGCTCCGACCGCCGCCTGGCCCAGACGCTCGAGGCGCTCGCGCAGGAGATGGTCGAGTCCAGCGGCTACTCGGAGGGCAACCCGCTGATGCCGCAGCTGGAAGCCCTTCTCGCGAGCAAGATGGCGGAACACGTATCGAGCAAGAGCAAGGCGGCGAGCCTGCTCGGCATCACGAAACCTACCCTGTATACAAGATTGAAGAACTTCGGTAAAATCCGTTAATCATGAAAACAGTTACCCGTGACCGGCTGGTCAAATACCTCGATGAATACCTGGACGTGGCGGCGATTCCGGACGATTCGCCCAACGGCCTGCAGGTGCAGGGCGCCGCGAGCGTCGGCAAGCTGGCGTTCGCCGTAGACGCCTCGGCGCAGACCATCGGCGCTGCGCTCAAGGCCCGGGCCGGCATGCTGATCGTCCACCACGGTCTCTTCTGGAAGGCCCACAGCCAGATCGTCGGCAGCCTGCACAAGCGCGTGTCCCTGCTCATCAGGAACGACCTGTCGCTCTACGCGGCGCACATCCCCCTGGACTGCCACCCCGAGGTGGGCAACAACGCACAACTGGCGCGGCTGTTCGGATTCGAGATCACCGGCCACTTCGGGCTCTACAAGGGTACCGATGTCGGCACGCTGTCACGCGCGCCCAAACCGCTGACCCGGGAAGCGCTGCGCAATATAGTAGAGAAGACGCTGGGCGCGGAGGCGGACCTCCTCCCGTTCGGTCCGGCGCGGGTGCGCAACGTCGGCATTATATCGGGCGACGCGTCGATGTTCGCCGAGGAGGCCAGGAGGCTGGGCTGCGACGCACTCGTCACGGGCGAGACGTCGCATTCGGCGTACCACCTGGCGCGCGACGCGGGAATAAACGTCGTATACGGCGGCCACTACGCGACCGAGACGGTGGGTCTCCACGCCCTCGAACGCCACCTGAAAGAAACATTCGGTATCAAGTCACGGTTCATCCCCGCCCCCACCGGGTATTGACCGGAACGGCACATTTGATGATTCAGAACTTTTTGCCAGCATGAAAATTCCCGCGTACGCGATCAGAATTATCCTCTTTCTCGTGTTCCTCTCGGCGGCGGGCGTGAGGTTCGCCAGCACGAGCGCTTCGCTCTATCCTTATTTTCCCGGCCAGTCCGCGATGAACTACCGCGACGCGCTCTTCGTGGCGGGTGGCGGCGAAGGAGCCGACCTCGACCGGTTGACCCACAAGTCGAACTGGCCGCAGGGATACCGACCGTCCCGAGTCCGGCCCGCCGGAGTGGAACTGTTTACGGGGGGCGTAATCCGGACGACGAAATGGCTGAGCGACAATGATTCGCGGACGATTACGCGCCGGCTGGTGGTGTTTTTCTTCTCGTTGTGCGTTTTTACCCTGTTCACGCTCACACGCAATCTATGGGGATCGCAGGCGGCGGGCCTGACCGCCGCCGCCCTGGTCGCGATGTTCCCCCCCCTGGTGGAGGCGACGAACGGCCGCGAATTCGGCCACACGTCTTTTGCGCTCGTCGTCGTCACACTGCACCTGCTCTCACTCCAGCGGCTCGCGCGGGCGGGAGGCCGCACAAACCTCTCGATGACGATCGGCGCCATTGGCGCGGGGATCACGTCTTTTGCCCTCATGGCGGGATGGGAACTCGCCCCCTGGTATCTCGCCGGGGTCACAGCGATCGCGACGTTGTTGTACCCGCTCGGCGAACGGCAGCGCCGGGTGATCGCCCTCACCCACTTTGCCGTCTTTGCCGTCGCCGCCCTCGCCGTGCCCTGGGCGTCGGCTTCGCGCATGCTGTTCTCGTGGCAGGCGGCGCTGCTCGTGGCGTGCTGCGCCCGGACATTCCTGCCGGGCCGGCCATGGGCCGGCCGGATCCGCGGCGCGATCTTCGTCGGGGCCGCCACCGCCGTACTCACGGTCCTGTTAACACCGCTGCGGGCAGGCGCCGAGTCTTCGGGGCTGCCGGGGCTCGAGTACGCGTGGTACCGGCTGCGGTTTCTCTTCGGGCGGCCGCTCGATCCGGCGCTGCTGCCGGACGTAGTCCGCGACCTGTGGTCGTCGGATCACGCCGCCCCCGGCGCGCACTCGTTGCTAGAGTTTTTTCTGCCCCTGTTGTTCTTCGTTGCCGTGGCGGTCGCAGAGGCGCGCCGCAAGGCGCGCCGCGAGGCGCGGGGTACGCCGTCTCCGGGCGCCGCCCGAACGCTCACGGCGGCCGCCGTGGCCGCACTCGGGATGATGATGTACACGATCGACCGCGGCGCCATCGCGATGGCAGTGATCGCGGTACTCCCGTTCGCGGCACTCGCCGGCCGCGCGCTGGAGGGCAAATCCAGGGTCAGGATAGCGCTGACGCTCGCGGGCGCGCTGATCGTCACGGGACACATGCTGTGGCCCCAGGGACGCGCCAACGCGGCCCTGCAGATATCACGAGCTCTCGGCGTCGCCCACAAGGACCCGGCGAAAGTCATGTGGATTACCACCGAGAACACGGACCGGGAGCTGATCCGGTTCGTCTCGACCCGGACCTCGACGAAAGACCCGATCCTCGGCACCCCGCCGTCGACGGCCGTGCTGCTGGCGTTTGCCGGTCGGACGGCGGTGCTCCTCGAGGGAGGCTACCCGGAGACCCTGGCCGGGAAACGGGTGGAGATGACGGGGCTGTTTTACGGCGACGAAGACGTCCTGTTCCGGCGCTGCCGCGAAGAGAGGATTCGTTACGTGTTGTACTCGGTCGACTACCTGCTCGACACGACACGCTACTCACCGCTCTACCTGGCCGGCATGACTTCCGTGCCCGACGATTGCGTCGCCGTATCGATGCACTTTGCTCCCGAGGGGCTGACCCACTTCACCCTCGTATACGAAAACGACCGCTACCGGTTGTTCCGCGTCACGGACAGGCCCGAGCCGGTATTCATCACCGATCACCCCCCCATTTATCAGAAGGATATCCTGGTGCAGAACGGCGATACGTACGAGTCGTTCCGCGAGCGGATCGGCCGGCTGTTGCTCGTCTTCGACGAAGCGAAACTGGCGGGCGCGTACGGCGAATGGGATCGTGCGATCGCGAGGCTGACATGGTGCCTGCAGCAGGCACCCGGCTTCACCTCGGCGAGGGTCGCGCTGGGGGCCGCGCTCCTCGACAAGGGGCAGACCGACATGGCCCGGGACGTGCTGATGTCGGTGATACGATACGCGCCGGACAACGCCGACGCCCTCTACCTCGCCGCCGACGCGTGGTCGCAACTGGGAGAACGAGAGCGCGCCCTCTCGTTGTTGCAGATCCTCCACGACGCCACCAGCGACACCGAGTTGCGCGAACGCGCACAGTTACTGGAAGCGTTGATACGGCAGAAACCGATGGCGGTGCCCGACTCATCCACGGTTGACACCCCCGGCCCCTGAAATCTCCGGCGACGGCCATGTAAAAAAAAAGCGCGGCGTCCGAAGACGCCGCGCTGGATGGTGGGGACTACTGGATTTGAACCAGTGACTTCTACCGTGTGAAGGTAGCACTCTCCC
>CBDUWU010000156.1:0-8181 GCA_965371015.1 uncultured bacterium
CAAGTGCAAAAATCGAGACTCGACTCTCTCTCCGCCCGCGGACACGCCAGCGTGGTCTGCCCGGGAAGCACCATCTGGCCCTCCCGACCGGCCCGCACCGCAAAAAAATTATGTAATACATTAATAATTAACCAGATAGCTCCAGAGGTGAGGGGGCCGGTGTGGGATCGGTCGCCCTTTCCACTCGCGGGAGCGTGTTGTCGCCGCTCTTCATGAACATCACGAACAGCCCGCCCAGCAGAATCGTCTCGACGATCTGGAGCCAGAGAACGACCGGAGCGGCGGGGGCGATCATGAGCCACTTCTCGAAGTAGTACCCCAGCAGTATCAGCAGGGCAACCACCGTGACGATACGGGGGTCCATTTTGGCCGGTTTGCCCATCAGGACGACGAAAGGAACGACCCAGCACAACCCGAAGATACCCCGGGCGAGACCCCAGTACGGGGTGTGATACCCGATGCGGCGGGCCAGGTACTGGACCTCCTCGGGCAGGTTGCCGTACCAGATCACGATCAACTGGGAGAAATAGAAATACGCCCAGAAGACGCTGAACGCGAACAACAGGCCGCCGACCGACCGCTGGGCGAAGCGCCAGCGATCGTCGTTGGGGGCGCGCATCGTCAAGAGGACGATTCCCGCCACGGCGATCCCCGACTGGAAGGCCTCGACGACGAAGTATCCGCCGAACAACGTGCTGAACCAGGGCTTCTCGAGCGACATGACCCACTCCATTCCGACGGTCGATTGCCCCAGAACGAACAGGACGAGGTAGATGACTCCCCAGCGGCGGGACTGGTGCGTGACTTTGAGGGCCTCGGCGGCAAACTTGCGCGCGACGAAAAACATAACAAGCAACCAGCCGACGTGACGGGCGACGAAGAGCCACTTCTGCGCCCAGAAATGCGGATCCCCCCACCAGGGATAGATATCCATCTGGGGAGAGAACGCCACAAAGAGGCCGGCGATGACGAGAATCATCGGATACGCGGACAGCATCGCCGCCTTGATCGGATGCTGCCACGTCGCCCGGGAGACTTCGGCGGCGGCGATAACGGCGATGCACCCCTGCGTGATCGCCAGCCAGAACGCGAGATTGAGGATCAGCGAACCGCCGTGCGCGCTCTTGAAAAAGGTCTCCGCCGCGAAAATGACCGCCGCCACGGCTATCGACGCGATCGCGAGAACGGGGATGCTCACGGGTCTCGAATTCACGCGGCACCTCCTTGTCCGACAATTATTTCGAAATTGTCGATAAACTCCGTGTCCGTCACGACGGTAATGACGTCGGGCATCCTCGCCATGAGGATAAAGCCGAGGAACGCCGTGAGCGCGCCAAAAAGGACCATCAGCTCGAAAGCGATGATCGTGAACGGCGGGATGGAGATCATCGGCTTGTTACCGCTGATCAGGGGCCAGTCGATGACCGTGAACGCCGGAAAAAGATAGCCGGTCGCCGTGCCGAGCAGGGCCCCGACGAGGCCAAAAACGCGGACACCACTGGGCTTGAGAGAGAGGATTTCCTCCGCCCTGTGAACGGGGTACGGCGTAAGAAAATCGATTTTCGTCTTGTCGACGCCGCTCTTGACCAGTTCCTTGAGTTTCTCCAGGAAGTCGTGTTCGTTGTCGAACACGAACCGTTCGGCCGACGCTGTCATTTCGGACGACATTGTCAGTGGACCTCCTCTTTCTTCTCGGTCATGGCGACAACGGGCAGGAACTTGGCGAACAACAGGAACATCATGAAGAAAAATCCGAATGTCCCGGCAGTGATAGCGCCCTCCACCCAGGTCGGAGTATAGTTGCCGTGCGAGTACGGAACGTATTCGTGCGCCAGTGATGTAACGATAATGACGAACCGTTCGAGCCACATTCCGATATTGACGAAAATCGAAAGGACGAACAGGTAAGGCAGGTTGCGCCGCAGCGATTTCTTGAACAGCGAGAGCGGGATGATCGTGTTACAGATCACCATCCCCCAGTAGTAGAACTTGTAGTGCCCGACGGCCCGGTGCTGGAATATGCCGTACTCGTACAGGTTGCCGCTGTAGTATGCGAGTATGAACTCGCTCGCGTACGCGTAACCGACTATGAGCGACGTCAACAGCAACACCTTGGAGAGGCGGTCGAAGTGGTCCGGCGTGATCAACCGCTCGAGACGCTGCAGCTTGCGCAGCGGGATGAGAAGCGTCATCACCATGCCCGTCCCCGAAAAGATCGCCCCCGAGACAAAGTACGGGGCAAAAATCGTCGTGTGCCAGCCGGGAACGACGCTCATGGCAAAGTCCCAGGACACGACCGAGTGCACGGACAACACCAGCGGCGCGGCAAGTCCGGCCAGGAGGGCGTACAGCGTGTTGTAGTGCCGCCACTGCTCCTTTGTCCCCGTCCATCCGAGCGAAAGCGCACTGTAGATCCACCGTTTCGCTCCGGTGGTGTACTTCTTGACGATGGCGAAATCGGGGATCAGGCCCACGTAGAAGAAGACGACACTGACGATGAGGTACGTGCTCACCGCGAACACGTCCCATTCCAGCGGCGACTTGAAGTTGGCCCAGATCATGCGCTGGTTCGGATACGGAAACAGCCAGAAGAAATACCACACGCGGCCGAGGTGGATCAGCGGGTACATACCCGCGCACATGACGGCGATCACCGTCATCGCTTCGGCGGCGCGGTTGAAACTGCTACGGAACTTCGCGCGAAACAGGAACAGAACCGCCGATATCAACGTGCCGGAGTGGGCGATTCCGACCCAGAATACGAAGTTGGTGATGTAAACACCCCAACCAACCGGGTTCATGATGCCGGCGACACCCATTCCTTTGTAGATCTGGTATCCCCATGCGCCGACGATTCCGCCGACAAACACCATCCCGCAGAGAAACACGACCAACCAGTAGCCCGGCCTCGGTTTCTGCATCGCCGCGATGACGTCGCGTTCTATCTGCAGGCGAGTTTCCGCCGGCGTCAGATTCGCCGCCTTCGAGCCGTTAGCCGTGGCGTTCATTACCGTTCCCCTTCCTCGTCAGGTAATACACGGCGGGGCCTGTTCCCAGTTCCTCCAGCGCCAGGTGGCTGTGTTCGGAGTGCGCCATCCGGGCGACCCGTGAGTTTTCGTCCTTTAGGTTTCCGAACACCAGCGCGTCCGCCGGGCAGGTCTGCGCGCACGCAGGCACCACCTCGTCGGGGCCGATCTGGCGCTTTTCATCCTTGGCCACGTCGCGCGCTTTACGGATCCGCTGCGCGCAGAACGAGCATTTTTCCATCATTCCCTTGCCGCGCCGCGACACGTCGGGGTTGAACATCTGGTCGAGCGGCGGCGGGTGATTGTGGTTATCGAACCAGTTGAAGCGCCGGACCTTGTAGGGACAGTTGTTCGCGCAATAGCGGGTACCCACGCAACGGTTATACACCTGCGCGTTGAGTCCTTCGTCGTTGTGGTAGGTCGCAAAGACGGGACACACGGGCTCGCAAGGAGCGTTGTCACAGTGCTGGCACATCACCGGCATGAGGTCTACCGTGTCGTCTTCATTGTAGTAGGGTTGAATCGCCAGCCAGGACATTTCCCTGCCCTTGAGGTGTTCCCTGCGACCGACGACCGGCACGTTGTTCTCCACGTAGCACGCCGCCACGCACGCCGAACACCCGGTGCATCTGTCGATGTCGATGGCGAGCGCCCACCGGTATTCGGGATAGTCGGGCACCGGGAAGAACGTGATGTCCTCGCGCCGCAGGCTGGTGTCGTGGGTGTGGTGCGGAATGTGCTCGAGCGGAATCGCGCCTTTCGTCTCGGCCGTCTTCGATCCCGCGAGCCAGGAAAGCTTGTGCTTCTGGCTGATCTTTCGAACGGACAGGTTTTCCAGGATGGAGCCTGTGGTGCCCGCCGACTCGACGGGAGCGCCGGTCAAACCGGGTGTCCCCTGCTCGACCATGAATACGCCGTCGGTCAGCCCGGGCTGCTTCATGACCGGAAGCTCCAACTTCCATTCGCCGTCGGACAATTCTATCCAGTCCCCGTCCTTCAAACCGTGTTCACCGGCGGTGGCGGGCGAAACCGACGCCCACGGATCCCACGTCACGGATGTGAGCGGATCGGGTATCTCGTTGAGCAGCGGGATATCACGGCTGCGGCCGTCATAAAAACGAGGAGACGGAGAAACGAGGAGAACGTTACCCGGAGCGGGCCGGCCCGCCTTGTAAGCGCCGGCGCCGGACGTGAGCGAGACCGAACCGCTTCCACCGCTCGGGCGATAGGTCATAAATCCGGAAGTCACCAGCGCGGCCGGCGCGCCCGCGCCGAAGCGGCGGCGCCAGGTCTCGAGCAGGTAGTTCTGGTAACTGTCCGCCGAAAGACCTTTCCCCGCCTCCGCCATCAGCTGGAGCAGGATGTCTCCGCGCGAACGGGTATCGTGAAGCGGTTCGGCAATCGGCTGAACCACGGATACAATTCCAGGCCGGGGTTCGGCGTCGCCCCACGACTCGAGCGCGTTCGACTCGGGAAGCACGACGTCACATTGCGACAACGTCTCCGTCAGTTTCCCGCCGATCCCCACGGTCAGCACGGCTCTGTTCAATCTGGTGCGTGCAATTGCGCGCGCGGGTTCCGGAAGCGTCGACACTGGATCCGTGCCGGCGACGAACAGCACGCCGACGTTGCCGCCTTCGAGCCGGGTGAACAGATCGACGATATCGGCGACCGTCCCCACGCTCGAGTAGTCCGGCCCCGTTTTGAAATCAACCGTCTTGCCGGTCATTTTGACCGCGTACTGCAGCAGCGCCGTCATGCGCGCGACGTCCAGACCGTTTTCGTGCCGCGTCGAAATGCCGCCCGCGATAATCAGAGGCGCGCGCGCCTCCATGAAGTCGTGTAATAACTTTTCCACGGCCTCTCTCGGGAGGCCCGTGCTCGACACAGCGTCGTCGATACTCACGTCGGGGACCGCCGAGAGCTGCGACTCGAGACGCCGGTCGTTGAAGATCCGGCGCGTACTAAGTTCCCTCAGGAGGTACGCGATCAGGTACCCCTCGGAACCGGGGCGGAGGGCGAGACGGTGATCGGCCCGGAAGCCCGTGAGCGTTGCGCCCGGCTCGGCGTGATACCAGTTCAGGTGAGAATCGTGGTCGGCGCGGGCCGCGGCGATCTGCTTCGAGAACGCCACAGGGTTCTGGAACGTGTCCAGGAGATCGGCGCCGACGGTGAGCATGAAATCGGCTTTTTCAATGTTGTATGCCGGCAACACGGGGCGCCCGAACAGCTGCCGGTTGGCTTCGCGGATCGCCGCGTGCGAATAGAGTTCGAATTCGGGAAGGCGGGTCACACCGAGAGTTCGGCAGAACCTGTCGACGAGGCCGGACATGGTTCCGGTGGTGCGGCCGGAAAGGAACAGGTGGTTATTTCCCGGTTCCAGCGCCTGGACGACAGCCGCGTACGCCTGCTGCCAGGTCGCCGGAGCGAGTTCGCCGTCGGCGCCGCGAACGAGCGGCTCCCGGATCCGGTCGGGATCATACAGGCGCCACAACGACGCCTGTCCCCGGATGCACAACGCACCCGCTCCGACGGGGTGCGACGCCAGCCCGTCGAGCTTGGTCGCGCGCCCCTCCTTGACCGTCACCGACATACCGCACGCGGCGGGACACTCGGTACACGTCGACGCCACGTACGTCGCGTCGCCCGGAATGACGGAGTCCTCCGGCGGCACCAGGTAGGGTATCAGCTTCTCGGTATTGCGGTCGAGATTGCACCCGGCCAGGACACCGGTGCCCGAAGCAACGCCGATCATTTTCAGAAAATCTCTTCTATCCATCCTTGTCCTCGGTAAACAGACCCGCGGTTACTTGTGACAAATCAGACAGTCCGTCGGCGCCTCGTTGGCGCGATGGCAAGCCACGCACCAGCCCATCTTCAACGAACTGACGGCGCGGACCTTTTCCATTACCTTGATTTCCCCGTGACACGCCTCGCACGCGATACCCGGTTCGCCGGCGGCGAAGTTTGGATTGTTGACCTTGACCTCTTCGGCGTTGACGTGACGTTCGTGCGAGAAATACACGTAGTCTCGAATCCGGATCCGGTGGACGCGATTCCAGGGAATCGGCTTTTTCTCGTTCCAGTATTTGTGGATCTTCTGAACTTCTTCGCTGTCTGTCTTGACGTTGATATGGCACTCCATGCACCGCTGCACCGAAGGGACGCCCGCGTAGTAGGACTTGTTCGCCATATCGTGGCAGAAGGTGCACTCGAGGTTGAGCTTGCCGGCGTGAATCTGGTGGCTGTAATCGATGGGTTGGTCGGGGGCCTTGCGCTGCGTATTCCACCGGAACCCCATCAGGAGCAACAGCACCATAAAGAGGACGAAATACCCGAATATTCCCGTAATCAAGATTCGTCTCAACAAAGCGAACTCCTGTCTATTCTTTCGATCCGTCGTCGACGCCAGGGGTCTGCTGGAGTTCCTCCAGCTGCTCGAGAACATAAGTAGCGACCGCCTCGACGTCGGTGTCCGACAGCCCCAGAGACGGCATCGGCGGATACTCGGGGTTCTTCTTCGACGGATTCTTGACGTACGCCTTGAGAGTCTCGAAGTCATCCTTGTATTTTGGCAGGACTTCCTGCAGCGGCGGGCCGACGAGGCGCGTGTCGAACCGGTGGCACGCCATGCACTGGGTGGTGAAAATCTCCTCACCGCGCCCGGCGCCGTGCGTTCCCGCGGCCAGCGCCTCGAGCTCGGCCTGGCGCTCGTTCTCTAACCGCTTCGCTTCCAGGACCAGCCCCGTCTTGTGCTCGGCGTTGGCGTTACTCATCGCCCTCTGGTCCACCACCGACACCAGTACGAACGCCACCAGCAAAACGACGAAAGCGGCACTCGCGAACCGGGTCGCCCTGGCCCTGATGTTGGAAAACAACATCAGCGCGCCGACGAGCACAAGGAACACCACTGTGACGGCCATCAGGTAGACCGTATTGTCGAACGCGACGTCAGCCGTCGTAAATATGTAGAAGGTGTAGAACACCGGCACCGCCAGTGAAAAAGCGAATGCCATGCCGGCGCCAAAGTTGCGGACGAGCCCGTCGTACGCGCCTTCGGCGTCGACCCGCGTGCCCGGCCACTTGTAAAAGAAGAAGAGGATGGCGGCGCCGCTCAGCGCGAATGATGCGTGGGTGAAGAACAGAAATTTCCAGATCGCGTTCCAGTTGAGCAGCATGTTGCCGAGATTGACGACCCTGAACCACTTTTCGGGGTCCTGCAGCCGGCAGAGGATCGCCATCAAAATAAAATAGGCCGCCAGGAGGAGGGATATCCCGATCGACCCCAGCCCCAGGTGCGCCCGGATGTTGTTCCGGCGCGATTCGAACGACCGTCGATACATGGAGAGCGCCGCAAATCCGAGAACGACCGGTACCAGCATCCAGGGGATGTAACGCAACGGCGTCGCGTCCGCGCCCACGAACCACTGGAGATACGTCAGACTGATAACAAAGATGGGAAGAATGCCGAGGACGAGAATAGCGACCCTGCTGCCGAGGAATACGTTGAGAAGATCACCCGCAAACCTCTCGTAGCGTGGATTCGGGTGATCGCTGTCGGCGAGCGTGAACCACATCGCCGCCCCGACGCCACCGATCACCATGCCGATATACGGCAGGTGAATCGAATAGGTCAATACCGTGATGAGCTGCAGCAGATCCAGGTAGTGTTCCGTCGGCGGAATAATGTGTTGACTGAAAAACCCCATGGTATCCTTTCGAGCCGTCAGCCTTGCAGGCCGCTGATCGACAACAACGAAATCACCATCAGCGCATACGCGTTGATCTCGTTGAAAGCGAGGCGTGCGCCGCCTGTGCGCAGCATCGCCACCGCGTGCCAACCGAGCCATACGGACGCCGCCACGAAACCCGCGTAGACCCATCCCGAACCGGCTACACCGAACAGCGGAAACACGAGACTTGTGACCGCCGTCGCCAGCATCCACACAAACGTCACCCGCGAGAGTTGTTTGCGCGTAAAAACCGATGTGAGCGTCGGGAGCCCAGCGCGCCGGTAGTCGTCACCGGTCCGCATCAGCAGCAGCCAGAAATGAGGTATCTGCCAGATAAAAAAGAAAAAAGCCACCGCGAAGATCTTCGGATCCAGGAGTTCCCCGCCTCCACAAACCCAACCGATCACCGGTGGAAGGGCACC
>CBDUWU010000157.1:0-8105 GCA_965371015.1 uncultured bacterium
CCCAGAGCCGCCCGTGACGGCGAACTGGTGGTCCGGGCGCTTGGTGATCATGATCGGGCGATAGAATGGTTTCGCGAAGGCGTTCGCCGGCACGCCGACATGCACTCGATCGATGACGGGTACGACTGGCGTGAAGCACAAGGCGGGGTAGGGGTGTTCCTTGACACATCCCCCGTCGTACTCGAGCAACCGGGCAAATCACGGTTTGAACTGGAAAGTGAGTTGTTCGACGTGGTTCAGCAGTTCAAGTTGCGCACGCTGATCGTCCGGATCACCGAGCCGCGGCGGATGGATGAGTCGTCGTCGCAGTTTGACGCGCTGCAGCACGTCGATCTTCGTACAATCCAGCGGGAAGTTCTCAAAGCCGGCGAGCTGTTTCTCGACTTCAGTACGGGCGAGCAGGTCGGATACCTGTTCGCCGTCACGCGTGACACCTGCCGTCTGGTGACGATTCCGGGCCGGTTCACCGATATGGTGGAGAAGGTAGCGCTCTACCGGCAGTTTATGGGACAACACCCTTCGCAAACCGCGGGGGCCCTCGAACCGGAGGAAATCGATCGCTATAACCGGTCGATGGGCGACGCGATTTTCGGCGAGGTGGCTGACCTCGTGGAGTCGGCTTCGGTACTTTTGATTTCTCCCTCCAAGTTCTATGGCGGTGTGCCATTTGGTGCGCTGTCGCTGCCCGGCAGCGACGGCAGCTATCGACAGTTGATTCACTCGCACGAAATCCAGATGGTCCCCTCGGCGACCGTGCTTGCGTGGCACCGGTCGGTCGAACCCGGCGCGTCTGGAGAAGCGGCAGCCACCGGCGTGCTGGCGATCGAGCCGGTGAAGAAAGACGATCTTCCCGGCGCCCGCGAAGAGGTGGAGTCGCTTCGTCGCCGTTTTGCCGACGTGATGGTTCGACACGAGCCCGGGCGGCTCGCCGTCTCTGACGTTCCGGCTTCAACGGGCGTCGTCCACATCGCCGCGCATACGGAAGTCAACGACGAGAAGCCGTGGCATTCGGGAATTCTCCTGGGCAACGCTACCGGCGAGTTCGCCGCCGATCCATATTTGCGCGCTGGAGACATTGCGTCCGCCCACCTGCCCGCGCGGCTTGTCGTCCTCTCGGGTTGCGAAACCGCCATGGGCCGGCCCTCCATCGGGGAAGGAGTGGCGGGACTCACGTCCGCGTTTCTCAGCGCCGGGGTCCGCTCCGTTGTGGCAACCCTGTGGCGGGTCGACGACGACGTCACCGCCGACCTCATCGGCCGCTTCTACGAGGGACTCGCCGACGGGCAGTCGGTCGCGGCGGCACTCCGCCAGGCCCAGCTCGCCATTGGCGCCCTGCCGGAGTCGAGCCACCCGTTCTACTGGGCGGGATTCGTCGTGGTGGGGGATGCGAGCGTTTCGGTGAATCTCGTGCGGAAGCCCTCCGGGCTGCCAACGTCCCTCCTTCTGGTCCTGCTGGGCGTTGTGGCGCTCGGTTTGGCGCTCTGGATCTTAAATCATTTCAACAAGTTAAAAAAATCTTCCAACCCCGAGTGATTTTCGAACGATGGGTGTGTCTGATAAGGAAACAGGGTTCTCCGGTCCGGCCGATGAGGAACTGGTCGGGCTCGCCACAAGCGGCCGCGACACGCCGGTTGGCCGGCGGGCGGCGACGGAGCTGCTCGGAAGGTACAGGCGCCCCGTCTACATCTGGTGCTACCGCTACGCAGGAGATCACGACCGCGCCCTCGACCTGAGCCAGGACGTCTTGTTGAGCGCCTGGCAGAAACTGGAGACATTCGCCGGGAGGTCGAAGTTCTCGTCGTGGTTGTTCTCGATCACGCGCAACCGCTGCCTGAATGAAGTGAGACGGGTGAATCTGTTTGGAGGCGGAGAACCGGATTACGAACGCGTCGTGGACACCCGGGCGAACCCGGGCCGCGAACTGGAAGAACGGGAAGACGAAGCACGGCTGAAGGAGTTGATAGCGGCCACTCTGGAGCCCGTCGAACAAAGGGCGATCTGGCTCCGGTGCTTCGAACGGTTACCCGTGGATGAAGTTACGCAATTGTTAAAGATCGAATCGGCATCCGGAGCACGGGGAGTATTACAAACGGCGCGGCGCAAACTCAGGGCGGCCATGGAAGAAGGTAAATCGAATGAAGATTGAGTGCATCGATATCGAACAAATTGCGGACGCGCTGGCGCTCCCCGCCGACGATCCCCTGCGGCGTCACATGGACCAGTGCCCCCGGTGCAGCAGTCTTGCTACGGCCTTCTCGTCATTCGTCGAAGCCGATGTGGCCAGTCTGCCGGCGGGTGCCGACACCGTCGACGCCGACACGCGGCTGATGCGCTTTCTCGACGACCAGATCGGCGCCATGGAATCGCCGGAGCCGTTACCCGAACCGGCTTCGAGTGGTGGAGGATTCTTCGCGCGACTTGTGGCCGGCTTCGCCGGATTCCGCTTGCGTCCCGCGCTGGTGGCAGCCGCAATCGTCGTGGTCGCCGCAATCGTCGTATGGCAGACCCAATCGCCCGATTACCAGGACCACCCGGTTCTGCGCGGCGCCGGCATGCTCCCCCTGATCGAAATCCCGGAACCGCCGGTCATCGCCGGCGACACCCTCCAGATCCACTGGGAGGCCGTCGAGGGTGCCGATGGCTACCGCTTTGTTCTTTTCGACCAGGAACTCGACGAGTTTTTTCGCGCCGAAACCGGCCCCGAGGCAGCGTATGTCCTTAAGCGGCAGTCGCTTCCGGAGGACGCCCCGCGCGTGGCCATCTGCCGGATCGCCGCCCTCAGCGACGGGGACGAAATCGCCGAGACGGCTCCCTTTCCGCTCCGCCTCCCCTGATTTTTTTCAATTCTTCTGTGATTCTTTCCTCCCTGATGTGTCCCGAGAGTACAGACCCGTCGTTGGCTGCCTGTACGTCGCCGAACGGACCGGAATAATCAGGGAAGGGCACACCGGCCGTTCGGCGACGGTGTTTTTCCGATCCGGGTCGACGGCAGGCCCGCCACAAGAACCACTCACCTGATATCCCCACTTTTTCAATCTCTTTTCAGGTCGTGCGATTCGCACGTCGCGATACATTGACGCATATCCCGTGGTTCTGCGTCGGGGCGGACAACAGGGAACGACCCGCCGCCATCGGGAAAGGTCGGAAACAACGAGGAATTCTGATCCCCGACTGCCCCGCCTTCGTATAAGTTCCCGTCATTCCCGCTGATTCCTGATCGTGGATTCGATCGGTACTTTCGAATCAGGCACGTCGTTTGCTCGATACGACCGAGGAAAAGTCTTAAAGATACACACAATACTTGAATCGAATTGTCCGATGCCCGAATCGACTCGGGTCGAACGTCGGGTCCCGTGCATTTGGGGCCTTAAAACTAAAGAGGGTGAATACCGTGCACAACGCTTTGAAAAGAAAAAGCACTGCGCTGTTGTCCGCGGGATTGGTGTTTGCCGTGTTGCTCACGATCGCCGGCACCGCGTCCGCTTATACACAGCTTCAGGTGCTGTTGCCGGGTGAGTCCGCCGCGCCGGGGACTCCGACGGGAAAGACGGGGTTCCCTGTCGCGCAAACGGTAGGAATTCCGTTCACGGTAACGGTCCGCGCGTGTGACGCCACCTGGAATACCGACGTGACGGTCACCAACATCGTCGACCTGACGTCGTCGGATACAGGTGCGTCCCTGCCCTCACCGACTTCGCTATTCGCGGGTGAGACCACTGTCGCCGTGACGTTCAACGCCGCCGGGTCGTTCACCGTCTCCGCGACCGACCAGTCGGATCCGACGGTGCCGGAAACGACGTCGCACATCGCGACGGCCTATGTTCTTTATGGATTCCAGTTTTCGTCCATCAATCAGAAAAACCAGTACGCGGGCGTGCCCATGGCGCTCTCTGTCATGGCCGTCGACCCCGTAGGGGATGTCGTGTCGGGATTTTCCGGGGACGTTCGACTCGAAGAAATCACGAGCTACGGCGACGGGCGTATCGAGCCCCGCGTGATCACGCTCACCAACGGAACGTGGTCGGGTTCGGTGACGATGTATCGCGCGGACGAGACGAGCATCAACCGCGGTAACGTGAATATCTTCGCGTCACTGGACGCCAACCCGCTGATCAACGGCACCAGCGACCCGTTCACCGTCCACCCGGGAACATTCTCCCGGGTGCAGATCGTGCTTCCGGGAGAGGATCCGTGGCCGGGCAGCGCCACCGGCCTGACGGGTTCGCCCGCGTCGCAGGCCGTCGGTCAGACGTTCACCGTCGACGTGTACGCGACCGACGACTACTGGAACCCGCTCCCGAGCGGCGACTTCGTTCGCATCACGTCGAGCGACGCCGGCGCGAGTACGCCGGTCACCGGTGCGATGACCAGCGGTTTTCGCCAGTTCACGCTGACATTCGGAACCGTCGGCACCCAGACGCTGACACTCACCGACCAGACCAACGGTTCGATCCAGGGAATGACGAGTGGGGGAGTGCTCGTTATACCGAGCGCCCCGGACCACTTCGAGATCAGCGCCATCTCTGCTTCTATAGTAGCCGGGCAGTCGGTTGGCGTGACGATCCGGGCAACGGACGTCGGGGGCAACACGATCCCCGATTATCAGGGTGACGCGATTCTCACGGCCAACACGGGCCCCGGGAGCATCGTTCCCGAGGCGGTGACCTTTGCCAACGGCGTGTGGGCCGGCGATATGGTCTTCAAGGGCGCCGGCGGCGCCGTGTCCTTCAGCTGCTCGGATTTCTCGTCTCCCCCGCATGTGGGGACGAGCAACAACTTTGAAGTGCAGCCCGGTCCCTACACCGGGCTCCAGGTCCTGTTGCCCGGGCAGACGCCCCGTGGCGGCACGGACGACGGCGTCGAGGGGACGCCCACCGACCAGAACGCCGGATCGACATTCAGCATGACCATCCGGGCCGTCGATCAGTTCTGGAACCGGGTTCCCGGCGTCAATAATAACATCGGCCTGAGTTCAACCGACCCGTTCGCCGGCATGCCGGCTGATACGGTGCTGATCAACGGCGAACTGATTCTCCCGGCCACGTTATACAAGATCGGCATGCAGACGATCACGGCGGCGGACAACGACAACGGCGGGATATCGCCGCACACGTCCGATCCCGTCACCGTTCATCCCGGCCCCTACTCACGGATCGTCGTGATCGCGCCGGGCGAAGCAGTCGCTCCGGGTACGCTCGAGGGACGCACGGGTACGCCGACCGACCAGTCGATCAACTATGCGTTTACGGTATCGGTGTTCGCCACCGACGCGTGGTGGAACCCGGTGGGAGGCGTCACCGACGTCATCCGGATCACGTCGGGAGACCCCCTCGCGGAACTGCCGCCGGACACGCCGATGACCGACGGTCGCGCCGACATGAGTGTGCGGTTGTCGACGGGTGGCTTCCAGCAGCTCATGGCGTCGAATGTCACGCAACCGGCGATGGAAACGAGCACGACACAGGTTCGCGCGATTTCCAGCGGCTTTCACCTCGAAGCCGAGGTCACCCCCACCGCCGTGCAGGCGGGCGAGGAGTTCAACCTGACGGTCAAGGTGACCAACGACGCGGGCAGCGTGATCCAGGAAATCAACTCGACGGTGACGGTCGCCGTTCAGAACGCGTCCACGCAGAACGCCGGGCTCGGAACGCTCCTCACCGCCCAGTTTCAACTGCTGCAGGGGCAGCGGACGGTGATCGAATCGTATACTTTCGCCGAACCGATCGTTCTGGTAATAACGGACGATGCCGGAAACGCACCCGCCGTGACGGAGGTCATCACCGTTTCACCGGGAGCCCCATCCGAACTACGTCTGACCAGTTCGCCGGGGTGGGTCGGCGGCAACAAGCACGCGACGGTTCTGGCCGACGTGGTCGACCAGTACGACAACGGTGTTCCCGGACAGCCGGTTGTGTTCTCGCTGTTGAGCGGGCTGGGGACGCTGACGCCGGTCGATTCTCTGACGGACGCCGGCGGGCGTGCCCGCGCGGACTTTCTCAGCCCCCGCGAAGCGGGGCTCACGAGGTTACGAGCCGTCGCCGGCGCACTGGTTGCCGAGTATGACATCGAGACGGCGCTCGTCGACCCGAACAAGCCCGGCGGCACCGTCACCAATTACCCCAATCCGTTTCACCCGGGTGAGGGGCCCACGACAATTGCTTACAAACTCGACGACAACGCGAGGGTCACGATCGATATCTACTCGCTGATGGGCAAACTGGTCCTGAGCCGCGAGTTCGAACAAGGTGCCGTCGGCGGAGTGGTTGGACTCAACGAATTCAGTTGGGACGGCCGCAACGGCGAGGGTAACGTCGTGGCCAGCGGAGGTTACATCGTGCTCATAGGAGCGGTCCGAAACGGAGAAACGATCAACAGCATGCGCCGCAAAGTCGGCGTTGTGCGCTGATCAGGAGGGACTCATGACAGGCTCAACTTTACACAAGACTATCTCCGTCGCGCTGGCAGCCGTTCTGGTATTCGGGGCCGTGTGTATCGGCGGCGAAGCCAGGGCGCAGGACCAGAACGGTGGCTTGCCGGGCGAATGGCTGTCCCGGTATCTGGGCGCGCGAACCGCCGGCCTCGGTGGTGCGTTTGTCGCAGTGGCGGACGAGCCGCTCGGCATCGTGTGGAACCCCGCCGGACTTTCCCAGCTCTCGCAGAACGCAGTGTCGTTCGAGACGTCGTTTTTGTACGAAAGTACGACGATCAACTCGTTCAGCTTCGCGGTTCCGGGGCGCAGGTTTCCCAGTTTCGGACTCACGATTCTTTCTCTCGGGTCGGGTGACTTCGAGAAAACGAACGAATTGAATGAGTCGCTGGGGTCGTTCGACGAAGGAGAGATGGCGTTCCTGCTATCGGCGTCGAAGAACCTCACCCGCAATTTCTATCTCGGCGCCAACCTGAAGGTCGTGCGCCAGTCGATCGACGAGTTCAACGCCTCCGGCGTCGGATTCGACCTCGGGTTGCTCTATCAGGTCCACCCGGCCCTCCGGCTGGGCGCGTCGATCCTGAACATCGGCGGACCGACGCTCAATCTGCGCTCGATCGACGAGAACTATCCGGCCGACTTCAGGGGTGGTGTGGCTTTCAACTTCCTTTCCGGACGCGCCCTGCTGGCCGGTGAAGTGGACTACCGCCCCGACGCTGGTGCGTCGCTCGGCATCGGTACAGAGTTCTGGGTCCACCGCACCATGGGACTTCGTTTCGGCTTTGCCGAACAGGCGCCCGCCGGTGGATTCAGCTTCTTCGTGACACCGGGGCTGCGCCTCGATTACGCCGCGTCGGACGAACAGCTGGGTGTGACCCACCGGCTCGGAATCATCTACCAGTTTGGCGGATTCTTCGCGAGCTCGCAGGCCGACCCGGAAGTGTTCTCACCGATCGGCGAACGGTCGGTGACCAAGTTCCACCTCGCGGCCAATACCAAGGCGGTCGCCGATTCGTGGACCCTGGAGATCCTGAACAAGACCAATCACGTTGTCCGCAAGTTCGGCGGCAGGGGAGCTCCCCCGGCGCACGTCATGTGGGACGGCAAGGACGAAGCGGGGCTGCCTCTGGCGGACGGCGCTTACAAGTACTGGATGGTCGTGGTCGACGCCGAAGGTCGGCAGGTGGAGAGCCACACGCACACGGTCGAAATAACGACGGAAGGCCCCAAGGGAGCCGTGCCCGTATTCACGAACCGGTGATTGAGGAGTCGATACCATGTTTCGTCAAACTTCAGAAAACCAAACGGGATTACTCGTCCTCTTGTGCGGGCTGTTCGTAATGGCTGTGGCGCTTTCGCCGGCTGTGGCCGGCGACGACACCGAGTCCCCGGCCTCCGAGCCGGAGGCAAGCAGCCGCGCCGCTACTCTGCCGGATCTCGGGCTGGAGCTCGATCTCTATTCGCTCCAGTCTCTGGCAAAGCACCGGGACCAGTACCTGGAGCTGGACAAACGTGTCCGCGCGTACCTCGACGGCGATCACTCGAAGAGCGAAAAGAAGGCGGCCCGATACCTGTGGGCTGAGGTGAAACTCGCTCTCGGTCAGAATCGCGAGGCGGAAGACCTGTTCAAGAAGTCCGAAAAGGACTTCAAGAAAGGCCCGTACGCCGACGACGCCGC
>CBDUWU010000158.1:0-8061 GCA_965371015.1 uncultured bacterium
TGCGACAGCCGGCAGTGCGACAGCCGGCAGTGCGACAGCCGGCAGTGCGACAGCCGGCAGTGCGACAGCCACCAACGCCCATACAAATGTAGTCTTGATAACAGTCTTCATGTCAGCCTCCCTCGAATACTCTTAACTACTCTCTACGTACCGCGTTATTCACAGGTTTCGCGGCGCTCACTTTACGGTCAGCTTCAGGTCAAGGGAATAGCTTTGGTAGCGAGCAACCACCACGAACGGCAGCCAGCAGACGGCCTGCATCAGGAGCAGCGACGACCACGAAGCGTCGAGGAGTTTGTACCCGACCGTCATAAAGCCGACCGTCGCGATGGTGGCGATGAAAATCACGAAAATGACGTGTTGTTTCGGAAATATCATCTGGCTGAGAAACAGGAACGGCAGCATGGGTGCAAAGACGAGGAACGCCCTGGGGCTGATCGGGTCGTAGGAATGCGTGATTCCGTACAGGGTTACATCGTTGATGAAGTGGCCGGCAATGATCGATACGGCGGTCAGCACGGCTGCCGTGGCGGCAACGACCAGCCACTGGGACAGCGCCGAAAACAACAGGCTCCGGAAACGATCCCTGCGGCCGATGTTGAGCATCAGGGTGGTGTGCGGGTTGATGCGGTACTCGGCGTTGAGCACGCACAACAGGAACATCACGAGGTTGGCGCCCGAGACCTCGCCGTCGGCTCGGACCGCGCTGTAAAAGCCCGGCAGGATCGACAGGGCTGTCATCAGGATGCCGAGTCCGAAGAAGTGAGAGAGCCTCGCCGGCGCCGCGGTTCCCATCTGGATGTACATCGTGCCGTAGAATGCCCGCAGCGTGGGGTGAACGCCGAGCGCGCGCATACGGGCGAGGAAGAACCGTTCGAGCGATTTGACAATGGCGGCGTTCGACCGGCGCGTCCGGCGTCTCTTGCGCGCGGCGATGTAACTCCTTTGCCTCTCTCCGCTGAAGCTGCTGTGGAAGGGGAGAAACGCCTCGCCGCAGAGTTTCCTGGCCATCGCCCGCGACCCGAGCCGCCGCCACGCGGTGGCCGCGATAGCGGCGCAGACGATGGTAGTGACGAGCGGGCTCGCCAGCAGCACCCGCTCGATGCTCGATCGAAGATGCATGGCGACGCCGTCGTTCAGACCGATGACGAGGATCAGGGTGACCATGGCCGGGAGGAATCCGGTGTTGGGCACCGACATCACGGCGAGCGCGCCGGTCACGTACATCGCCATGCACAGAAAGAACGCCTGCCACGCCCGCAGCATCATGGCCTCGGGCGACTCGGCCGGAGTGATCAAAACGACGAACGCGCACACGACGGCGACGACGAGCCCGATGAGGAACAGGGTTCGCCGCCAGGTCTTTTCGTGCCGGGGCAGCCCGAACGAAAACGGACGGGCGATAAAGTCCTTGGCGAGCGATGTGGCGATCACGCCGGTCCACAGCGGGACGACCAGGATGGTGAAGATGGCGCCCCCGCGGGCGTCTTCGGACCCCATCGGTACCAGGATGGCTGTGAGACAGACGATCGCACCCCAGATGTGCCAGAACCAGAGGGGCCGGCACTGGACGAGCGTCATTATAGTGGCTCGGGCGGGCGTCATGTCACACCTCCCTCACCGGTTTACCGTGGACGACGAGCGCGTACGTGTCTTCGAACGAGATCGGCAGCTCTTCGGCCTCGCAGCGGAGCGACTCGACGGTGGCGTCGAGTTCGTCGCGGTAGGCGCTCTTCATAGTCACGACCGCCTGGCGGTCGCTCTGGTCGCAGTGGACCATGCCGCGGATGTCGACGGGTTGCGGGAACGGCCCGTTGAGCGAAGTGATCCGCACGCGGAAAAATTCTTCGCGCAGGTCGTCGAAGGTGTAGTCGCGGAGCAGTTTGCCCTCGTCGAGAATGAGGACGTGGTCGATGACCTTTTCGACGTCGCTGAGAATGTGCGACGAGATGAGAATCGTCCGTCCTTCGTGCTGGATGATTTCGAGGAGGAGTTCGAGAAACTGGTGGCGGGCGACCGGGTCGAGCGCGGCGGCCGGCTCGTCGAGGATCAAGAGCTCGGGCTCGAAGCCGATGGCGAGGAGGATCGCGAGCTTCTGACGCTGGCCCGGGGATATTGCGCCGACGCGCTGGTCCATCCTCAGGCGGAATCGTTCGACGAACTCGGTTTCGATTTCGTTGTTCCAGGTGGGGTAGTAGGCGGCGACGTAGCGGACGAGCTGTCCCGCCGTCATCCAGTCGATCAGTGAACCCTCCTGGTGGACGTAACCGACCCGGCTCAGTTCAGCCGGCGAGAGCGCGGCGGCGTCGACGCCGAACGTGCGGCTCTCGCCCCGATCGGGCAGGTAGAGCCCGACCATGTGGCGGAGCAGGGTGCTCTTGCCGCTCCCGTTGGCGCCCAGCAGGCCGACGATCCGGCCCGGGCCGATCTCGAGACTCACTTCGGCGAGCGCTCTTACTTCGTCGAACCGCTTGGTGAGCTTGTCGATCTGTATCAGGGGCTGGGTCATGGTTTCCGCGCTCATTCCGGCTTCCTTTCTTTCTGTGATTTGATTTCCGAAAATTGTTCGGCGAGCAGCTTCCTTGCTTCGTGCTCGCTCACTTCCATCTGGACGGCCAGGGAAGCGGCCTTGCGGAGCGCTTCGGCCAGCACCGTCGTCTTCTTGTCTTTCTCTGTGTCGCAGGGAAGTGTGGCGACGAAGAGGCCCACGCCGCGGCGGCGTTCCACGAGGCCATCCTGCACGAGGAAGCCGTACGCCTTGCTGATCGTCATGGGGTTGACCTTGACGCGCGACGAGAGGTTGGCCACCGACTCGAGCTGCTCGCCCTCGGCCATCTGGCCGGTCAGGATGAGTCGGCGGACCTGCTCGATCACCTGGCGGTAGATCGGAATCCCTCCGTGTACGTCGATGTCGATCAGCATGAGAATCCCTCGCTTGCCGGGTAGCTATATCAGTCAACTAATATACTAATATAGGTTCGGTGAGTTGTCAAGGGGGGGCGAAGAAAAATGTGAGATTAGATCGGGAGCTGCAGGGATATGCGACCGTGTACTCCTATCTAAAGACGTAATAACAAGTTGTCACGTGTAAAAAATGATGTCCACTAACTTGCCAAATCATCGACCTGTCACAAATAATGGTAGTCCGACCATTTTTCAGTCCGTTGCAAAATGGTCGTGACTATTTTGCAGCCGCCGGTACTCGTGCAGGCAGGGTCAGATCTCGGCGGATTGGTGAAGAGACTCCAGGCGTGCAGCGGCATCCTCAACCAGATCGTCGAAGGCCGGGTCGGTGACTGCCCAGAATTCTTACTTCAAAAGCAGCATCTTCTTCGTGATCGTTTCGCCGCCCGCTTCGAGGCGGTAGAAGTACACCCCCGAACTCACCCTGTTACCGGCGTCGTCGGTGCCGTTCCACGTGAACGTCCGGAATCCGGCCGGCATCGGGCCGTCGACGAGGGCCCGCACGCGTTTCCCGGTGATGTCGTAGACCGACAACCGCACGTGGCCGGCCGTCGGCAGGCCGATCGATATGGACGTCGAGGGGTTAAAGGGGTTGGGGACGTTCTGCTCGAGTGTCACCGCCGTCGGTAAGACATCGGAACCGGTGCCCGACGCCGTGCCGTGGGCGGGGGCGCTCTCGTTGTCGGCCATGTCGACGGCGGTTACCTTGTAGCTGTACCGCCAGCCTTCGTCGACGTGATCGGCCCAGGACCAGTCGGTCGTGCCGTGGACGTAGTTCGCCGGCGACGGCGTGAAGCCGGGATCCTCGTCGCGATATATGCGGAAGTATTTGAAGTCGGGATCGGGGCTGGTGTCCCACTCGAGCCGGTTTTCGCCCAATGAGGGCACGTTATAGGCGATGGAGAAGTTACCCGGTACGTGCGGTGGGATGTTGTCGACGGAGTGTCCGTGGGCTTCGTCGCTGACGAACCACACTGCCGGGTCGGCCGTGTGGGCCGTGACGATGAAAATCTCGTCGGCCTGTCCCGACGCGGACGAGTCGGCGGTGGTCGGGGCGGCATACGTGTAAACTCCGCCCTGCGTGGCGGAAAAGCTGCCCAGTTGTTCCCAGAGGCCATGGGGGAACACTCCACCCGGCGCGGCGTCGATGAACCTCCGGTTGTCCTGGTCGATGATCGTCACCCCGGCGGGGGCGGGCGCCTGATCCCGGGTATGGCCGTTGTTCGTCGCCGTACCACTCAACTCGAGAATAAGCGCGGTGCTCTGGATCTCACGCCAGACGTCGTAACGCACCACCGGATCGTCGATCACGGTCAGAGCATCGCGGTCGGACGGTATGATCCCGAGACGTACCCACCCGCCCTGGTCGCCGGGAATATCCACCACGGTTTCCATCTCCGGTGCGGCCCGGTACGGTAGACCAAAGGAGTTGATCGGCCGGGCGAAAATGTCGTACCCGCCGATTCCGCGGTCGTCCATCACGGCGGCGAGAAGTCCGCCGGCGACGTCGGTATTGACGTCATACGCCTGCGGCTCCCAGGACAAGTCGACGTCCATAACGTGGACGGCGTTGAGGTCAGTCCACACGCGCTCGCCGGCGCCGTCGATCGCCTGCGCGTAAACAGCGTTGTGACCGACGAAATTTACGAGTACATTGGTTCCGCTGCCGGGCAGCAACTGCGGTAGATGCATGTCACCGAAACCCTCACACACCGTTTCCCCGTCGTATGCCCAGAGCGTCACGCCGAACGCGTCGATTTTCTGTGCATAAATATCTCTGTCGGTATTCCTCACATCTTCCCAGACGATCACAGCGTTGCCGAGACCGTCGGCGATGATGTCGGGATGAACCTGATCTTCGTCGAAGGTACAAATCGGAACGGGATCCAACCACAGCGCGTTGCCCGCCACATCTATCCTGCGGGCATAGATGTTCCCTTCGGTCGTGGTGCTTGCCTGCGACCAGGTGATGAACGCCCCGCCCGCACCGTCGGACGCCATGGCGAGATGCTGCTTCAAGAATCCTGTTGGGGTGACTTCGACCGCCGTCGGCCAGAGAAGGCCGGAGAGGTAGATGCGCCGTGCGCGCACCCTGGTGCCGACGATCGCCGCGACGATGGCGCCGCCGGATCCGTCGGCGATGACGCACGGCTCGATCTCGTCGGTACCAAAATAACTGAAAACGAAGACTCCGGCCGGCGACCACATCAAGTTGCCGCCGGTGTCGATCCTCTGCGCCCGAACATCCAGGTATGAATTGGGCTCCTGCCAGATCAGGACAGCCCCCCCGATCCCGTCCGGAATTGCCGAAACGAGTTGCGGATAGTTGACAGGGATGGCCACGCCGTTCGGCGCGCCGGGCCACTGGACATCGCCGTTGGCGTCGATCTTCTGCGCGATGATCTCGTTGTAGTCGGACGCCCAGAAGATAATCGCGCCGTACGCCCCGTCGGAAATGATGGCGAGCATGGTGAGGGACCCGGACTGGTCACCGATAGAAACTCCGTCCCGGATCCACACAGGATTGCCCGAGCCGTCGTAACGTTGCGCGTACGGACGGTAGTGCGTGCCGTTGCGCTTGTCCGCCCAGGTGACGAACATGCCGCCGGCGCCGTCGGACAGGATGAGCGGCCAGGTCTGCGTGTCGGGCTGCGTGCAGACGGGGACGCCGTCGATGGGCCAGGTGGCGTGCGCTGGAATCGCCAGCGCGATGACGCACAAAACTACGGCGGCGGTCGATATGATGCGGGAAATGGGACTCATTATATACCTCCGGGGCGGAGACGAGCGGAATCGGGATGGCCTGTGGGAGGGGACAAGAAGATGCAAACGCCCTGACGCAGATCTCCCTGCGGCACGCCGGCTGTTATGGCAAACTAGATTATCTTGTCCTTAATTATCCCAGAACGCGGAACGTCTTTCAAGCAAAGCGGTTAAAGATTATCCTCTTGTAGCCGGTGTATGTACGTGATGAGCGCGTCCAACTCTTCTTCGTTGATTACGCCGCCGTACGCGGGCATCTTGATGATCTGCCGCCTGGTAAAGTGCCGGGCGAGGGGATTGGATTCGAAACGATCGATTTTACCTTCGAGAATCCACTGACGAAGTTCATCATCGCTTTTCACCAGTTCGGCATAATCATCGCCTTGCCACGGGGGGATGTACCCTTTGAAACTCGCGGGGTTTTTCACACCGGTCCGCCCGCCCGGACCGTGGCATCCAAAACAACCGAGGCGCGCCGCGACGGCGTAGCCTTTGCCCGCTTTCGAAGGCAGTGTCTCGAACGCCGCCACTGCTTTGTAGTAGGCGACGAGATTCTCGAGGTCTTTCCCGGAAATCACGTCTTTGTAGGCGGGCATTTCGAGCAGTGGCGAAGTCCGCCCTGGTATCGCTTCCGCATTGGAGTCGTGATCTCTGTCGGCGCCCGTATCGTGCGAGTGCTCGTGTTTCTCTGCAAGGCGCTTCGGATGCCCGTCGAGAATCCATTCGCGGATCTCCCGCTCGTTCTGGACGTACATCATAGCGGTGCCTCCGTCCCACGCCGGTGTTTGTTCTTCGTCGCTTCCAGGGTTGGGAACTCCTCCAGTAGCGCCCGGTCCGTGGCATCCGAAGCACCCGAGTTCGGCCGCCACATCATACCCGCGCAGCGCCGGCGTGAGCCGGGGGCGGCGCACGTAATGCGCCGTCCCCAGGACACCTGCAACCAGCAGCAGAATCGCGACGCCACCGATAACAAAAACTCTTTTGCTTCGTGTTCCCATTCGAGCTCCGGCGAGGGCGCGTCGAGCGCCTTCCTAGTCGACCTTCTCGATCGATACGACCTCGATGGCCTTGACGCCGTGGTGGGTGACCAGAGTCCCCGTTAAAACGGACTGGGAACCCGCGAAATCGACCACGATGTCCTTGGCACTCTCGTGCTCTTTCCCGATGATCAGGTAGACTTCTCCATCGGAAAGGAAGCCGATCGGAAGTCCCTTGCGAATGCAGGTCTGCGCGCACTTGGCGTGACCGGCGCCCTGGCCGTTGTCGGGATGCTTCATAAAGCAATAAAGGTCGAGTACTTCGCCCTGGATCGTTATCTGTCCCTCTGCATCGCCCATTTTCATGCCCGAGTGACCTTCGTGCTGGTCGTGCTGGGCCGTCGCAACGGCGGTCAACGCTCCGATTCCAATGAAGATCGACAATCCCAGAACGAGGATTCCCTTGCTGAAGTATTTCATCTTTGTGCCTCCGCAGGAGTAGGAGTAGAAGTTGAATCAAACGACGTGTCTTTGTTCGTCTCGAGTGTTCCCTTATCGCAATTCCGGTACCAATGCGAAAAAACCGGCATAACCGGTTGTAAATGAGCAAGATATAATCGTGTTCTTCGTGTCGCCGGCTTGTCCTGCTTGTAGATTATTCTCCGCTATTAGAGATATTCCTACATCGGTCACTCGAACGACTCGGGCCAGAAGCGCCGGTCGAGGAGTACACCCCATTCGGTATCGTAGGGGTGGACCCGATAGACCCGGACGCCGCCGGCATAAACCGGCCTGCCTTCGTTCGCCCACTTGAAAATCGATCCTTCGAGGTTGTAGACGTTTGTGTAGTCATTTTCCTGGAGTTCTGCCGCCAGCGCGCCGGAACGATAGCCCGCAGAGCAATAGACCACGATCGGATAGCTCTTATCGACGCCGGCGAGCGCTTCGAGAGCGTCCGAAAGTTCCGGTGCCAGCAGAGCACCTTGCAAATGACTCACGCTGAATTCGTCCGGTTGCCGGACGTCGAGCAGGGTGGGAGCGGGCGTGCTGTCTGAATGTAACATCACAACCAGATCAGCCGTTGTGAGATGGCGCACTTGCGGGTAGTCGGCCCTGATCGTGGATTTGACCGCCGGCCATGTAAGGTCGCCGCCTTCGACATACGAATTCAATCCTGCCAGCGTGACCAGGGCCATCGCCACGCAGAGGATCGGACGGGTGTGACTATCAATCCGCGACATTGTTTGTATCCATTCGATATGGTAGTCGCAGGGGCCTTTCGCTGGAAACGCCGGGCCTCTACGCCGGGCCGGAGGAGCCCGGACTGTCTTCCCGGATTTGGAACTTTTTCATACGG
>CBDUWU010000159.1:0-8049 GCA_965371015.1 uncultured bacterium
GAATCGCTCTAGGGTTGCTACAACTCCTTCTGATTATTTCAGTTGCAACACCTTCCCACGCTCTCAAGCGCTACAAGAAGCCACCGCTTCTCGGCAGAACGGTCATCAGCGGCTGGATGGGCGCGACCGAGCCGCTCGACGAATTCGGCCGGAGATCGACGTTTGTCGACTCGCACGGAAGTTCGACCGGAGGTAACCATGACACGCCTGGTTACCACGGCATGGTCGAACTCGAGCACTATTTCAGCCCCAACGTGTCGCTCGGTGTCAGCTACAACCAGGGCCGGTACGACGACATCGATCTGGCCGATACACTCCAGACGCATACGGCCGCCTTCGGCGGGTTCATACGCATCACAACAGCGAACACCGGCGCGATCCACCCGTTCATCAAGCTCGGGCTCAGTTCGATGCGCGTCGAATTCGACTCGCCGGAAGAGTTCGTCCGCTCCAACTACCAGGCGGCTTTCGACGCCGGCGCCGGTATCATATTGATGCTGGGCCGTCACCTGAGCGTCAACGGGACAGCAACGTACACCTACGGGTGGACGCGCGATGCGTACATCCCCAGCGCGGATGCAATCGTCGGATTCGACGTGTCATACTGGGGAGCGATGGCTGGAGTGAGCCTGTATTTCCCGTAACGCGGCTAGAGTATGCCCACACCCATCGCGAGGACGCCGAAGAACATCTCGATCTTCAGCAGCCAGCTGACGCGAGTGCAGGTTCGTTTGTCGGAACTCTTGAGGACGAGGTACGAGGCGGCGAGCAACCCCGGCACGACGGTCAGTTCCATCGTCCACAGGTAGTAGACGCCGAAATGGCCGGAAATGCCGGGCAGCGGGATCGCGGCGGCCAGTGAGAGCATCAACGCGGACGCCAGCAGCAGCGTCCGCTCTACGCCGAAAACTGCGGCGGCGGTAGAAACGCCGGCCTTCGCGTCGCCTTCGACGTCCTCTGCCCCCTTGACCAGTTCCCTGCTCACGATAAACACAAACGCCACGGCCACAGGTATCCACACGGCGGCGACGTTGCCGGCAACCAGTCCGCCGGCGACGAACGCACTCGACGTGACGATCGCCACCAGGAGGTTACCCCAGGGAAAGACCCGCTTGGCCCGCCGGGCGTAGACGTAGAGTGCCGCCTGCCACGCAACCATCAGCACGGCGACAACTGTCGGGAGGAACGCTATCGCGCCCGCCGTGATAGCCGTTGTCGCGGCCGCATACAGAGCCGCGGCGGTACGAACCTGCATACGTCCCGACGGCAGCGGCCTGCCCGGCTTGTTGATCCGGTCGATCCCGACATCGTGATAGTCGTTGATGATGTTCCCCGCACCGGTGACCAGAGCGGTGAACAACGCCGTCGGCCACACTCCCGCGGCACCGGCACCGCCAGCGATCACGTAGCCGGCAACCACACTGAAAGCCGCCACCGCCATATTGTGAGGACGGGAGATTTCGAGAGAAACGAGCAGCAGTTTGAACATGCCGCCCAAGACTGTACTAGAAATCGATCCGGGCAACCACCCGAAACGAGTCGGTCGTTTCGTTGTAGTCCGGATCGTGGGCGATGTTGGATACCCTGGCGCGGCCGTAGAAGCCCTCCAGCCAGGAGTTGCGCGGCAATTCCCAGCGGACATTCACCGACCAGCCGAGTGTGCGCTGAATGACACCCGATGGAAACGGCGGATCGATCGGTTCGCCCGGCTCGTAGGGCCTCAGATCGTTGCCTTCGCCGAGCCGGTCGGAGAATACCGCCGCCGTCACTATCACCACGGGGTGCGGATAGAATTCGCCTTCGACCCGCCACCAGTCGGCGTCGGGGCCAGGTTGGCCGCCGAGCAGCGGAGTGGTTTCAGGGTCGGCCGAGCCGGCCAGGTAAAACGTCATCGAGTCGTGGTGGGTATAGGTATAAATCGACACCCGCTGGTATCGCGCCCGCCACGTCGTAGCCACCGGAGTGGAGAGCGCGAAACGGCCGCCGACTTCGACCGCCCACTTGTCCGGATAATCGCCATCGCCTTCGAACTGATAGTCGTCGATCAGGCCGGAGCCATAGAGCGTCAGCGCGTCGAGAAAACTGACTTTGAGGTCACCCGACCAGAAAATATTGTCGTCGTTATCGCGCTCGTTGAACTGATTTGCGTAAAAACTCGACAGCGGGAAAAAGTAAATCGGGTCCCAGTCCTTACCCGCATACACGACAGTTTCGTTGAGCCCGATCGTCACGCGGCCGAACAGCATCTCGAGCCGGTGCCCCGCGAAATGCCGCCGCAGGACGGGATCGAGAGTCCCGTTGAACATACTCAGCCGGAACCATTTGAGCCGGGCCCGCCACCCGAGCTGGTCGACCGAAGTGACGCGCCACGGGGTGATCAGGTTGCCCCAGTCCGACGGGCCCCAGGCCAGATAGTCCCTCCCGTAGAAGACGTGGACCTTGTCCCAGCCAAAGACCACGTACGAGCGTTCGTACATCGACGTGAGCCCGTTGAAGCTCCGCTCGCGGTACGACGGCTTCTTGTCGCTGGCACGGTTTCCGTGCTCCGGCCCCATGGTGAGGCGGTAGCGCACGTCGTACGTCACGTGGTCGGAAAAGTGGAGTCGAATCTCGGGGTTGGTGTTGAGGTAAAACTCCGTTCCGAATTCGTCGAGGAACGGCTTCCCGGCGATTCCGTTGAGATCGAGATCCATCTCGAATGTCAGCGGCAGGTCCTGCAGAAAGAACGTCGGAGAGTCATACCGCGCCTGCGGATCCCGTTGCGACGCGTATTCCGTGTACTCCTTTTCCAGACGATCGAGATTGTAGCGGTCGCGCGGCGCCAGGCGCTGTTCGTAGGCATTGGCGGTAATCTGGGTAACGATGTTTATGAACTCGGGGCGTGTAAACGGAGCATCGTCGGGCACATTGCACAAGCCGAGAGACTCGAAACGCTCGACCGCCCTGTACGCCCAGTTTTCCAGCGGGATGAACTCCTGGCCGATGCCGGCGACGGCGACCGGCAGCAGACAGACAACGACAACGGCCGCGGCGGCGGCGGAGAGCCGGTATCCGGGGTGTCGATCGTTACAACGCTGCACTCTGCTGTCCGCTCTTGTGAAACAGGGAATCGGCGGCGCGGTAATTTTTCTTCGCCTCTTCGATCATCCCCGTCTTGTCGTACACAACGCCGAGGTAGTAAAACGCCCGACCATCTTCCGGCGCGAGTTCGGTCACTCGTTTGAGCGGCGGGATAGCGCGGGAAGGATCGTCCATGCGATTGTAGCAGACACCAATGTGATATAACACCGATGGATTTTCAGAGTCGCCCTTGAGAACCTGCTGTAGCACCTTCAGCGCCTTGGCATAGACGCCCTTGCGGTACAGCGCCATGCCGATATAGTAGTTGGCATAGCGGTGGGAAGAATCGAGTTTAAGCACGGCATGGAACGTATCCAGCGCGTCGTTGAGTTCGCCTCGCTCATAGAGAGCCAGCCCCAGATTGAAGTGCGCGTCGACGCTCTCGGGGTCGAGTCGGATGGCGAGCTGGAATTCGCGAATCGCCCGCTCGTGGTTGCCGCTTTCTCCGAACAGGGCGCCGAGATTGAAGTGCGCTTCGGCGCTGTGCGGGTTGCACTGGACGGCTTTGCGAAACAACTGCATGGCTTCGGCCGACCGGCCCTGGAGGTCGAGCAGGTAGCCGAGGTTTGTGTACGCCTTGGAGTGCGTGTGATCGAGATCTATTGACTTGCGAAAATAGTCTTCGGCCTCTTCGAAACGTTCGTTGCGCGAGAGTGTGACGCCGTAGCGGTAGTAGCACTCTGCGTTGCCGGGCTCGAGTTCGATCGATTCCACGTGCGCCGAGTAAGACGCCTCGACGTCGCCCTGTAACTGGTGGATACGGCCGAGAAAGTAGTGCGGCATGGCCCGCGTCGGCGACGACGCGCCGAGGCGTTCGAAGCAGTCTCGCGCCTCGTCGATCGACCGGCGGTCGAAGAGGAACTCGGCGGCGCTCTCCAGGATACCTTCGGCCAAGCCCTTGCGTTTAACCAGCTTGCGACACCGGCGCAGGGACGCGTCCCGGCCACCGGCCTCCCACATGGCCTGTATGAGCTCGAATTCGGCGAGATGGTCGAATCGGTCTTCATCGACCCGTCGTTTGAGCTGCTGGATGCGTCTGGTGTCGTCTTTCTGGCGTGATTTGTCTGGATGGACTCGCACGTGATCCCCTCCCGGAAGCGCCCCGGCCGGATAACCGGTTAGTGTAGCGCAAACAATTTAAGTGACTTAGCCATTTTCCAGACGTTATTACAGGTAGAAAAAATGTGTCAAGACTTATTTACGTTCGTGTAACACGTTTTATTTTATAATAGTTACAAGTGTTATCCACAGACTATCCACGGCGGTGCAAAACAACTTATATGTCGTGTAATTCCAGACCTCACAGCGAGTTCGCCTCTCGCATCCTTTTTGCCAGCCGGGGGTAGTCGTATCCTGATACGATGGGGGGGAAGAGAAACGCGCCGGCAAGGCGGCGCGTTTCGGGATACAGGTAGACGAGATGAAACTGGGTTAGTCGTCGATCACGCGGATCTCGAGACGGAGCTTGATCGGCAGCGTCTTGCGGACCTGCGAGCGCGAGATCACCACAGGCACAACCAGCTCCTGGTCAGCCGACTCCGTTTTGTGTTCGGTCACCACGGGCACTTCGACGGTTTCGATCTCCGGCTTGCCGGCCGTCTCGGCCGACTGCATCGGATCGGTGATGAACTCGGGCGGTTCTTTCTTTTTGACGCCGTTGTCCGCCGACTCATCGAGTTCGACCAGACGCCCGATATCGGGTGAGAGCTTGCCCTCGTTTTCGACAAAGCTGAACGCGTCGTCCTTTTTGTTCATGGCCTGTTCCTCTTGGTTCTTCGGTTCGGGGCCGACTGGTACCACGGGAGCCGGAGGGCTCTGCGGTGACGGAGGCGTAACCGGGGAGACTCCCTTCGGAGGAGTCGGCATCGACGACGACGGCGCCTCCTGGGCCACTGGTGAAGACGGAACCGGTATTCCCCCCCGGGTGGGAGCCGGATCGGCCCACTGCTGCCCCGGCGTCTCGGCTTGAGCTGACTCGACCGGTTGAGCCGGAGGCGCAGGTACCGGTTGAGCCGGAGGAGGCTGCCAACCGGAAAGGGAGGGAGATGGAGACGGCGTCGGTGCGTCCGGAACGGGAGCCTGATTCTCGGGAACATGAGGCTCTACCCGGGTAGGCGCAACGCCGGTTTCTCGAAGAGCCGAGTCGATGGCGGAATTCACATCCTCACCCTGTGAGCCGGGGAGCGACGGCCGTAAGACCTCTTCCGCGTCGGCGCCCTGAGTCGCAATCACGTCTCCGCTTTCCAGCCTCTCTTTCAATTCCTGGTACAGCATTCCCGCCACCGACTTGAACGTATCGTACACTCCGAAGCCGTTCATAGCGATCGCCTCGAACGCGGGGACATTCATCAAATTGAGATGCTGGTGCAGCTCCTGCACCGGCATGCAGTCGGGCAGATCGCGCTTGTTGTACTGGATGACCCACGGAATCGTATCGAGACTCAGGCCGTGTTCGTTGAGGTTGTCTTCGAGGTTGCGAAGGCTTTCGAGGTTCTCCTGCAGTTTGTCCGGGGCCGAGTCCGCCACGAAAACGACGGCGTCGGCTCCCTTCAGGACGAGCTTCCGGGTGGCGTTGTAGTATACCTGTCCCGGCACCGTGTAGAGAAGGAAACGCGTCCGGTAGCCGTTGATCTCGCCCAGTTCGAGGGGAAAAAAGTCGAAGAACAGCGTACGATCGGTACGCGTCTTCATCGACACCATCTGCCCTTTGGAGTCCACCGGCATCTGTCCGTAGAGGTTCTCGAGGTTGGTCGTCTTGCCGCTCAAACCAGGACCGTAATACACGATTTTCGCGTTGATTTCCTCACCCGTGTAGTTCAGTACAACCATCTTCCCAGTTCCTTTCCCGGAATACTCCCCGCCGCCCGGGGGCTGCCTGCATCGGCCGTATGTGAATGATCAATGCCTGCCTTGACAAAAAATTTCAGTGGGGCGGCCTTCTTGTTCCACGTCGGAACCGGGCACAGGCCCGGGCCGTCGGGAGCTCATCGCTGCGAAAGGCCAGGGTGAGATACTCGAGCGTTCTTAGGAAGACCGCCCCAAAGGGGCGAAGTTGGCAAGTAACATGCCAATGAGCCGGATGCAAAATTTACACAACCAGCACAAAAACAATGTGTTACACTCCCGGCACCGGGTGTCCGGAACGCGAGCGGGGACTGTCGTGCGCATTCTGCTCTGCCACTTGCAAAATCACCGATCGCGGGGTTACGGTTCCCCGTGCTGTCATCCAATGGATCAGGGGGGATAATCGAACCTTGTCGACGCGACGGAAACTGACGATATGCCTCTGGCTGTTCGCGATATCCCAACTCGTTTCCATTTTCGCGGACCGGCTCAAACAGCTCTCACTGGTGGGGCTCGTCGGCCTCGTCAATCCCGGGTCGAGCGCCGAGTTGTTGCAGCTGGCGCTGGTCATGCACCTGCCCATGTTGTTGTTCGCGCCGCTGTTCGGAGCGCTGCTCGACAAATGGAACAAGGCCACCGTCATCGCCTCCGTCGACTTCGTCCGCACCGCCCTGGTGATCGCCATTCCCGCCGCATTCGGCTGGCTCGGCTCGATCTACCCCGTATACTTCGTCGTCCTCTTCATCAGCCTCGCCGACTTGTTGTTTTCGCCCGCCCGCTCTGCGCTCATCCCGCTGCTGGCGCCCCCGGGACGACTGCTGCAGGTCAACGCCGTGTTCTGGGGCCTGGGTATGCTCGGCACGCTCGGCGGGTTCCTGCTGACCGGATGGTTCTTCGACTATCGTTCGTGGCAGGGCAGCTTTTACGCCGACGCGGCCGCCTACGCGGCCGCGGGGCTGCTCATGTTGCCAGTGTTATGGCTGCTGCGTCGCGGCGGGGACGGCGGTAGCCGTGAACCCCGCGCGGAGAAGGTCCGCAAGCGCCCCGGCGTGGCCGAGAGTGTTCGCGAAGTCGCGGCGTCGATATGGGACGGTGTCCGGCTGATCCAGAAGAATCGCACGCTCGCCGTGTGCCTGATCGCGCAAAGCGGCGTGTTCGCGTTCGGCGGCGTAATCTACGTGATCGGTATCGCCCACATCCAGGAGGTCTTCCCGGCGGGTAAGACTATCTACCTCAGCGTCGTAGCGACCAGTTTCCTCGGCGGACTCCTCCTGGGATCGTGGATCGCCGGTTATTTCCGCAACCGCACGACGTCCCAGCGGACGATCGCCGTCGCCACCCTGCTTTCGGGCGTAGCAGTTGTCGGCGTCGGCCGGACGGACACGCTGGTCGCCATGTCTATATGGACGGCGGTCATCGGCCTGTCGACTTCGCCCGTTTTCATCTTCACTGAAACAACCCTCCAGGAGCACAGTCCGGACGAGTTCCGGGGGCGGGTATTCTCGACGCGGGAAGTTATGATCAAGGCCGCCTTTCTGGCGTCGTCCGTCGTAGCCACCGGGATCAATACATTGGTCTCCAAGGCCGCAATATTGACGTCGTTAGGCCTGTTTCTTGCATTATTGGGGGTATTGCTCGAAAGAATGAAGTGGTTGGACACCCAATCCGGCAACGAAGGGTAGTGCAATGAGCGTCGTCGAAAAAATGCTGCGGGAAATGTTTGCCCGGCTGATCAATATAGAACTGACCGATCAGGTGATGGAAAAGCTGGTTCCTGTAATCGAAGGCGTCACCGAAAAAGTCGACGGCAAGGTCGATCTGGACACGGTTCAGGGGCAGAATACGTTTCGCGCTTTGATCTGCAGCATGGTCGCTCACGGGTGGGGGCTGGGCATGCACCCGGACAACAACCCGGTCACCAACCTCGACGGCAAATCTCTCGAGGTCAAGGCCTGCAAGGATATCCTCATCCCCATGGACACGCTCAAATCCATCCGCTACGTCAAGAAGGACCAGTATGGCCGGGTCAAGAAGGCCCTGTTCGAGCCCGATCAGAACGCCCGCATATGGAGTTCGATCGACGAC
>CBDUWU010000160.1:0-8048 GCA_965371015.1 uncultured bacterium
ACGCGTCCTGATCGCGTTCGTCCTTATCTTCTTCGTCGTCCTCCTCGGACGGCTTCTCGACCTGCAGACGATTCGGCACGGCGAGTTCGCCCGTGTCGCCGAGAAGAACCAGCTCCAGCGCGAGCGTGTCCCCGGTCCCCGCGGCTATATCACCGACCGTTCCGGCAATATCCTCGTCGACAACGTATTGAATTTCGAGGTCGTCATTCCGTGGCGAACCGACGATGAAGTGGCCGATGCGGTGTCGCGGCTCTCGAAGTACATACCGCTCGATTCCGTCTACGTGCTGGAACGCTTCGAAGCCTGGAAGAAAAAGAACGGCAGACTCCCTTTCCCCGTCATGCGCGACGCGGACAAACTCGTTATTTCGTTCGTTCGCGAAAACACCGACCTGTTTCCCAAGCTGAGGGTCATTTCCAAGGCCCGGCGGCGCCACCGCTACGGCGAGATGGCCGCGCACGTTCTGGGGTACGTCGGGGAGGTTGGCGATGTCGAACTCGCGCGGTCGGGGGACAAGAAGTACTTCCCCGGTGACCTGACGGGCAAGACCGGCCTGGAGCTGGCCTGTGAGACGAGCCTGCGGGGTCAGGACGGGCAGACCGCGCTCGAGGTCAACGCGTCGGGGCGTGTGCTGGGCGAGATTCCCGCGTATTCGTTCGCGCCCGAGATCGGGCAAACGGTGACACTCACGCTCGACCTCGGGCTGCAGCGCTACCTCGAGTCGCTCATGGCTGAAAAGGGAGGTGGTGCGGCGGTCGTGATGGATGTGAACGACGGCTCGATCCTGGCGGCGATGAGCTCCCCGTCGTTCGATCCGAACGAATTCGCCCTGGGGATCTCGTCGCAACGCCTGCGGGAGTTATTCGAGGACGAAACGAGGCCGCTCTTCAACCGTATTCACCAGGCGCGCTATCCGCCGGCGTCGACGTTCAAGGTTATCGTTACCTACGCGATCCTCCGTAACCGGCTCGTCGACGCGAGCGAGGCCCTCGTTTACTGCACCGGTGCGTTCCGGTTCGGCAACAGGATTTTTCGCTGCTGGAAACCCGAAGGTCACGGGGCGATGAATCTGTACACGGCGCTCGTCCAGTCGTGCGACGTGTATTTCTACAAGGTCGCCGAAATTATGGACGTCGATGTTCTGGCCGATGCGGCGATCGCATTCGGCCTGGACGAGAAGACGGGTATCGACCTGCCCGGTGAATTGCCGGGACTGGTGCCGACGCGCGCTTACTACGATCGACGAATGGGAATAGGGCGGTGGACGCAGGGCCACGTGCTCAACAATATCATCGGCCAGGGTGAGTTTCTGGTCAACACGCTGCACATCCTCCGCATGAGCGCGGCCGTTGCCAACGGCGGGTTCCTGGTTCGCCCGCACATCGTTCATGCGATTGGAGACGATCCGCCCGTGTCGTACCCCAGGAAAAAGGTCCCGGGACTCGACGGATCCATTCTCGAGTTCGTACGCAGGGGGATGGAGGGCGTGATCAGCGACGATGACGGCACGGCACGCTGGACGCGCCTCGACTGGCTCACGTCGGCCGGCAAGACGGGAACGGCGGAGAACCCACACGGAGACCACCACGCGTGGTTCACGGCGTATGCCCCTGCGGAACACCCGGAGATCGCCGTCGTGGTCATCATCGAGCACGGGGGGCACGGCGGAGACGTCGCGGCTCCTGTCGTTCGTGACTTTTTTGCCGAATATTTCGGTGCCCGGTTCGCCCGTGGCGCCAGCAGCGGGGAAGCGCCAGAGGGAGAAACACCATGACGGGCAGTCGGGATTTCGACTGGATCACTCTGCTCACCGCGGTGATTCTCTGCATTGTCGGCGTGTCGATGATCTATTCGGTGTTTCAGCCGACGGAAACGGGCGGCAACGTGGTGGATGCGGATTACTTCTACTTCAAGCGGCAGATGTTGTGGATGGTGTTTGCCATGGTGGCTATGTTCGTCGGCATCGCTCTGCCGTTTCGCGTTTACGAGACGCTCGCCCCGATACTGTACGCGTTGTGTATCATACTGCTGATAGCCGTGTTGGTCCTGCCCGGCTCCACGGGGACCGAGCGGTGGCTCGTCCTCGGACCGATCCGTCTGCAGCCGTCGGAGTTTACGAAGATCGCCGTGCTGTTCCTCTGGGCCCGTCTCCTGTCGGGGCATCGCGGCGACCCGAAGCACTTCAAATCAGTGATGAGCGTCCTCGCCGTGTTTCTCATTCCTTTTCTGCTGGTGCTGAAACAGCCGGATCTGGGGACGGCGGTCGTCTTTTTCGCCCTCCTCCTGCCTGTGCTGTACTGGCGGGGTGTCAAAGGCATCCACATACTTTATATTCTTACGCCGCTGGTTACGGCGTTTCTCGTCGTGTACGGCGACTACCAGCACGAGTTGTCGGGCGCTACGGCCTCGAGTGAAGGTGGAGGCTCGGCGTGGCCGATAGGCGTCTTCATCGTTTTCATTTTCGTGGTTGCGTACGTGCGGAGATCCCACATCGTGGAGAGTATTGCGCTGGTTGTGGCCAACCTCGGGGTTGCCCTGGTCACGCCGTTGTTGTGGGGGGACCTCAAGCCGTACCAGCAGAAACGGATCATCTTCTTCTTCGAGCCGGGACGCGATCACCTGGGGGCGGGCTGGCAGGTGATCCAGTCGAAGATCGCCATCGGGTCGGGCGGCCTGGGGGGCAAGGGGTATCTGGCGGGCACGCAAAAAGCTCTGGAGTTCTTGCCGGCCAAGCACACGGACTTTATCTTTTCAGTGCTGGGAGAGGAACTCGGGTTCGTGGGAGCGGCGGTCGTGCTATTTTTGTTCGCCGTGTTGATAGTGCGGGCACTTGGGATCGCTCAAAAGTGCAAGAGCCAGTTTGCGAGCACGGTGTGCGTGGGCATAGCGTCGTACTTTTTTCTGCAGGTGCTGGTGAACGTGGGTATGACGATGGGGATGGCGCCGGTGACGGGAATACCGCTGCCGTTAATCAGCTACGGCGGTAGTTCACTGGTGGCGAGCTGCTTCCTGATCGGGTTTCTGCTGAACTGCTCGGCGCGCTGGTCCGAGTACTAGAGCTGTCTGGCGTTGACCAGGGCGGCAGGATCCAGCGACAGGGATTCGAATAGAAAGAGGGATCATGCATCCGACATTGATCGACGCGGGTTGGTTCCAGGTTCGTTCGTACGGTTTCATGCTGGCGGCAAGCTTTCTTGCCGGCATTTATCTGGCCTCCTGGAGGGCCAGACGCCAGGGCGTCAAGCCGCAGTACCTGCTCGACCTCAGCGTTTACATCATCATTGCCGCCGTCGTCGGATCGCGTCTGTTTTACGTACTGTTTCACCTCGGTGATTACGCCAACCCGCTCCGTATCTTCGCCCTGTGGGAAGGCGGCGCCACCTTCTACGGCGGACTCATTCTCGCGATCAGCGTGTCGGTGTGGTTCACCCGGCGCAAAAACCTCGCGTTTCTTGGAGTTGCCGATATCATGGCGCCGTCTATTGCGCTCGGAATGGCGTTCACCCGCATCGGCTGCTTTCTCAGCGGGTGTTGCTACGGCAGGCCCACCGAAATGCCCTGGGGAGTGCTGTTTCCCCCGTCGTGTCCCGCCGGGGAATCGGCCGCCGACGCCGCGTTCTCTCTCGGCGTCGATTTCGTCCACCTCCACCCAACGCAAGTCTACTCGTCACTCTATGGATTTTTGATTTTCGCCGTTCTGCTCCTCGTCGAGCGCCGGATGCGGCGCCAGGGAGCCCTCTTCGGCCTGCTCCTCGTTCTTGCCGGAATCGCGCGCTTCACCGTCGATTTCTTTCGATTCTACGAGGAAAACGCGCGCACTCTAGCCGGTTTCACCGTCAGCCAGATCACGGCTGTCGGTCTATTCGCCATCGGTGTCTATCTGATCATGCGCAAGTCATCACCGGCGAAGTCCACGCAGTGGGCGAAGTCCACGCAGTGGGCGAAGAAAAACGCCAGACGCTGAATCGACCACCGCGCCCGGGGGGGAGGGGAAAGTGAGAGGGAGGACGACGGGAGCCACCGCGTTGCGGGTCGCACGCCTGGCGGGCTGCGCGTTGCAGGATGCGTTGCGAGTGGTCGTCGACTTCGCCGTGCCCGACGTCTGTGGCTTGTGCGGCGCGCCCACCGGGGCTCCGCCCCGACTCCAAGGTCTCTCGGCTCCGGTCAGGTGCCTCGCCGCTCCGGCGACCGTGACGGTTTTTGGCTGCCTCACCGTGATCAATCACCCTTTCTGCCGTCGCTGTCTGTCCCGGTTCGAAGCCCGTCGGGGCACGGCGGGAGCGCCATTCGACGTCGAGGCGATCGCGCCCTTCTCGATGAACGACGCCTCCCTCGGACTGGTCCACCTCATCAAATTCGCTGGACGCACCTCGCTGGCGCCGATGGCGGCCGCCGCCATGGCACAGGCTCTCGGCCGCCGCGGGCCGACGGGCGCGAGGCCGGTCCTCGTTCCGGTTCCCATGCATTCCGCCGCCCGCCGCCGGCGGGGCTTCAACCAGGCCGAGGTACTCGGACGAGGGTTGGCCCGGCTCACCGGCATACCCCTGGTGGAAGGCGGGATCGTCAAGCGGCGTCGTACGCGGCCCCAGTCCATGACCGAGCACGACCGTCGCGCCGCCAACATCCGGGACGCGTTTCAGCCCGGCGGTTTCCCGCTGGCCGGCCGGAGCGTCTATCTGGTGGACGATCTCGTCACCACGGGGTCTACTGCGTCGGCCTGTGCCGCGGCCGCACTCGCGGCCGGGGCCGTGGATGTCTGCGTCGTCTGTCTGGCCGCGTCCCCGTAACGCTCGAACTTGACAGGGACTTCCGCCATCGTTATGATAGCCGTAGTCTACTTTCGGCTCCCCGATTGACGCTCCCGGACAGTGTTTTTTTATGTCGGGGGGCCCCCCCCCCCCCCCCCCCCCCCCCCGCGCGGGCGCTGGCCCGGGGGAAAGCGATAAGGTTATCATCAATAATGCGGTTATGCATTTATCAAGGAGGTCTCGATTGGCTATCAACGTTGCTATTAACGGCTTTGGTCGAATCGGAAGGCTGGTTTTCCGGCATGCGTTCCAGGACAAAAAATTTAACTTCGTCGCGGTCAACGATCTGACCGACACGAAGACGCTGGCGTACTTGCTCAAGTACGATTCGGTGCACGGCAGATTTCCGGGCAAAGTGTCAGCGACGAAAACGGGCATCAAGGTCGGCGGCAAAACGCTGCAGGTTCTCTCCGAGACCGACCCCGCGAAGCTGCCCTGGAAAAAACTCGGCGTCGATGTCGTCATCGAGTCGACGGGGCGATTCCGTACCCGCGAACTGGCCCACAAACACATCGAGGCCGGCGCTCGCAAGGTCATGATCTCGGCGCCGTCCGCGGATGCGGATATCATGATCGTGATGGGCGTGAACCACAAAGACTTCCGCAAGTCGAAACACCACATTATTTCGACGGCTTCGTGCACAACCAACTGCCTGGCGCCCGTGGTCAAGGTACTGAACGACAATTTTGGCATCAAGAACGGTTTGATGACGACGATTCACGCATACACGAACGACCAGAGAATCCTCGACGCACCTCACAAGGACCTCCGCCGCGCTCGCGCGGCCGCGGTTTCGATGATTCCCACGACCACGGGCGCGGCCCGGGCGGTCGGTAAGGTCATACCGGAGGTGGCGGGCAAAATCGACGGAATGGCGGTTCGCGTGCCGACGGCCGATGGATCTCTCGTCGACCTGACGGTGCAGCTCGTGAAGAAGACGACGGCGAAAGAAATCAACGCGGCGGTCAAAAAAGCCGCCGCTACGACACTGAAGGGCTTCCTCGAATATACGGAAGACCCGATCGTGTCGATCGACATTGTGGGCAACCCGTATTCGTCTATTTTTGACGCAGGGGCAACGATGGAAGTGGGCAAAAACCTGTACAAGGTGCTCTCGTGGTACGACAACGAGTTCGGTTATTCCGGCAGAATGGTAGATATGTTGAAACTCATCGGCAAGTGAGTGTGATGATCAGATGAAGAAATTGAACATCCGCGATTGCGACGTCAAGGGTAAGCGCGTGCTCGCGCGCTTTGACTTCAACGTCCCGCTGGACGGCGACGGGAATATCACCGACGACACCCGTATTCAGGCGGCGTTGCCGACGATAAAGGATATCGTCGAGCGCGGAGGCCGGCTCATAATGATGAGCCATCTCGGCCGTCCGCGCGGACAACGTAATGCTGAGATGAGCCTCCTGCCGGTGGCGAACAGGCTGGGTGAACTGGTCAGAAACCCACTGCGATTCGTCGAGGATTGCGTTGGGGACGAAGTCGAATCGAAAACGTTGGAGCTCTCCGACGGCGAGCTCCTGCTGCTGGAAAACGTCCGCTACTATCGGGAAGAGACGGAGAACGACGCGGAGTTTGCCCGTTCCCTGTCTCGACTGGGAGATATCTACGTGAACGACGCGTTCGGCACGGCGCACCGTGCGCACGCGTCGACGGCCGGCGTCGCCGAGTACTTCGACGTCCGTGCGGCGGGATATCTGATGGAGAAAGAACTCGACGCGCTCGGCAGTGCCCTCGACGATCCGGTCCGGCCGTTCGTCGCGGTCCTCGGAGGCGCGAAGATAAAAGGGAAAATCAACCTCATCAAGTCGCTGATGGACAAGGTAGACGTTGTACTCGTCGGCGGCGGTATGATGTATACGTTTTTCAAGGCCTCGGGGCTGGAAATCGGCAAGAGTATCTGCGACGACTCGTTTCACGCGACGTGCAAAGAGCTGATGGACAAGACCAAAGAGGGGCCTTCGAGGCTCCTCCTGCCGGTCGACACGATCATCGCGCGCGAAATAGACGATTCGGCGCCGACGCGGGAGGTCTCGATCGCGGATATTCCGGAAGACTGGATCGGCGTTGATATCGGGCCCAAAACGGTGACTCTGTTCAAGTCGCAGATAGCGGAAGCCATGACGATTTTCTGGAATGGCCCGATGGGTGTATTCGAGAAACCGAATTTCGCCGAGGGGACAAAGGCCATTGCCCGTGCCGTAGCGGACGGCAAGGACCGCGGCGCGACGACGATTGTGGGTGGTGGCGACAGTGTCGCCGCGATCAACCTGATGGGGATCGGCGACCGGTTTTCGCACATCTCCACGGGAGGCGGAGCGTCGCTCGAGTTCATGGAAGGACGGCCCCTGCCCGGGGTGGAGTCTCTATGTGATGTCGCGGAGGCGTCGCTCGACGCGTAGCGGGGCTTACAGGAAACGGATACGTGTCCCCCGGGAGGGGGGAAAAAGAACATGGCTCGAAGAAAGCTGATTGCAGCCAACTGGAAAATGAACAAGACGATCGCCGAGTCGCGCGAATTCGCCGAGGCGATGAAACCGCGTCTGGGAGAAACTTCCGCCTGTGATCTGGTGCTGTTTCCGCCCTTCATAGCGATACCGCGGACAGCCGGCGTGCTCGACGGCACCGACGTGGCGGTCGGAGCGCAGGACATGTTCTGGGAAGCTTCCGGCGCGTACACCGGCGAAATTTCGGCGGGTATGCTCAAGGATGTCGGGGCGACTTACATGCTGGCGGGGCATTCCGAACGCCGGCACGTGATCGGCGAAGACAACGCCGTCGTCGCGCGCAAGCTCAAAGCCGCGCTGGACGCGGACCTGACGCCGATACTGTGCGTCGGCGAGTTGATCGAGCAGCGCGAGGCGGGCACGCAAGAAGGGTACGTTCGCGAGCAGCTGGAAACCGCTCTGGCGGAGTTATCCGTCGACGAAATGGGGCGCGTCGTCATTGCTTACGAGCCCGTGTGGGCCATCGGTACCGGCAGGACGGCGACCCCGGCCGATGCGGTTGCGATGCACGCGTTCATCCGCGACTGGGTGAGGGATCGGTTCCGCGGCGATATCGCCGGCCGGCTCAGGATCCAGTACGGGGGCAGCGTCAAGCCGGACAATGCGGCCGCGCTGCTCTGTGAAGAGGAAATCGACGGAGCCCTGATCGGAGGGGCGAGTATGGACGTCGAGTCGTACCTCGCCATAGCCATAGCCGCTCCTGCGCCGACAACTTAGTGTA
>CBDUWU010000161.1:0-7966 GCA_965371015.1 uncultured bacterium
AGAAAAGGGGGATCCGCTCTCGCGGATCCCCCCTCGATGCGGAGACGCTTCGCAGCCCGTCGTATCAGTTCAGTCTGCGGAATTCGATCCGGCGGTTCTGCAGGCGGCCTTCTGGCGACGAGTTCGAAGAGACCGGCTCTTCCTCTCCAACGCCGACGGCGACCAGGCGGGTCGAATCAACCCCCGCGTTGATCAAGTACTGCCTCACAGAGTCGGCACGCCGTTGCGACAGCTCCAGGTTGAAGCTCGCAGGGCCCTGACTGTCCGTGTGCCCGCGGATCTCGATGCGGACTTCCGGATATGCCTGCAGCGAGCGGACGACGTCGTCCAGGATGCCGTAGGAATCCGGCGTCAGCGCAGCGCTGCCGCTCTCGAAATTGACACCTCTCAGGACGAAGCGTTCTTCGAGAGGCTTTTCGTCGGGACATCCGTCTTCGTCCTGGAATCCGTTGAACGTTTCCGGCGAACTCGGACAGTTGTCCACCTCGTCCGGTATTCCGTCGAGGTCGTTGTCCAGATCCGGGCAACCGTCGTCGTCCTGAAACCCGTCGATGTCCTCGGGCTGCAGCGGACACCGGTCGACGTCGTCGGGAATGCCGTCGTTATCGCTGTCCTTGACCAGGTCCGGACATCCGTCCGTGTCCTCGTCCCCGTCAAAATCCTCCGGCTCGTTCGGGCAGCGGTCGTCCCTGTCGGGAATACCGTCCTGGTCGTTATCGAGGTCCGGGCATCCGTCTTCGTCTTCGAAGCCGTCGACGTCCTCCGGCAGATCGGGGCAGTTGTCCTGCTCGTCCGGAATGCCGTCCTGGTCGTTGTCCGTGTCCGGACAACCGTCGTCGTCTTCGTACCCGTCAAAATCCTCCGGCGTCTCCGGACAAGCGTCGTCTTCGTCCTTGACGCCATCGCCGTCCGAGTCTCTCGGAACGACGTTTGCCGAATAGGCGAACATGAGCCACAATCCCCAGTCGGGCGGGTTGATCAGCGCCGGGTTATCACCCGAGTTCAGGTTGATGTCACCGGCGAGCTTCAGCGATGAGCCCGACTTGCTGAGAAACTCGATTCCCGGTGTAAGTGTATAAACGCTCTGGCTCAGCCCCGTAGCGTCCTCCGGGATGAGCGCGTCGTACAGCGCCAGATCGATGTTGGTCAACTTCTTCCAGTCGAATTCGACAAAAAATGTGACCTGCGGCGCGGGAAATTCCACCGCCGCGTTGAAGAGAAACTGGTCGTTGTAGGAATTGCTTTCGCCCGGCGGGGTCAGCGGATATCCCGGCGGGTTGAAGCCCGACGTGTCCGGAAAATTCGGGTCGAAGACGCCGTACCCCAGGTCCTCATTGCGATCCCAGCGATAACCGGCGTTTACGTGCAGTCGCGTGGGTACAAAACTGCTGAGATCCGTAAAATCGATCGTCGCCATACCGAGGGCAACAATGTCGGTTTCTCCTATCGTAAACCGGCGCGCTTCATTGCCGGTCGGAAAGGTAAATTGTCCGAGCACGCCGAGTTTGAGGTGATCGGTCGGCAGCGGAATACTCGCCTTGGCCAGCACGTCGGTGTCACCGATCCCGCCACGGGTCTCCGTGTCCAGGCCGGTGTTCGTAAAATCTTCCTTGACCGGCCGGATCCAGTTGCGGATATCCAGATTGGCCGCGACTTCAAAATACTCGTTCAGGCCGTAGGTGACATTGATCCGGCTGGTGAAAAACATGTAATTGACCAGCGCGCTGTCATTGACCGATGGGAAAAAAAGTCCCCCCTCGAGGAGCTGGTCTTTCTTGAATCCGAACTGCGTCCCCAGCTGGAACGTCAGATTTCCTTTGCCTATCGTGTCACCGGCTCTGGTGCGGATAAGCCCCCTGGTGCCGTTGTACGACACGGTCGCGTAAACACCTCCAGCAACTAGAGTTACCAGAGCCAGCACGCTCAGGAATACCAATAGTGCATGCGGGATTCCGGTCGGTTTCCGGCTATTATGGGCGTTCGACTCCATACCGAATGTCTCCTTTCTGGCCACGTCGGAATACGGTTTACTCACTGAAAGCAAGAAAAACTCCAACGCAGGTCAGGAAATCACCCAAATTCAGGGACTTACTTCCAGGCTGCCGTTGTCACGGGCCGGCGACGGTCGCTACGGGGTTCCGGAAAGACCCGGGTGTCATCTCCCGTTATGCCTCGTCGGCTCCCGTCGGGGACTCCGGTTCGTCTCCGGGGTCCATCGTTGACTCGTCCCCAACTGTTTCGTTGTCCTCGTCTTTCTGCTTTTCCTCCTTCGAAGCCCGGTCGGCCTCGTCTACGTAGTTCATATGCAGTTCGAACAGGATCTTGTCGAGGAATTCGGCTTCCGTATCGGACAAGTTCCCTTTCGTCCTTATCTTGATCATTTCGAGCATATCGATCGATGCTTTCGCTTGTTGCAAGTCCCGCTCGGCCTCGTTGGTCACCGGGTTGACCAGTTTTCCCATCTGCTGAAGGGACGCCATCTGGAACATCGCGATCAATTGAAGAAAATACGTCGTATCGTCGGGAAACGTCTGTTCCTGGTTTTCCATGGCTTCAACCAATTCGATAACGTGATAAATTACAGGTCCTTTGGGAAGATGATAAACGGACCCGAAAATTCCTGTCAAAGCAAAAAACGCCCCGGGAGGCGAAAGTCTCCCGGGGCGGGTTTTGACGGTTGTCGATACCGGTCGCGCTGGATCAGTCCTCGTCGCGTACGGTACACATCCATATCATCGATGAATCATCGCTCCTCGAGGCGTTTTCGTAGCGGTGCGGCTCGCTGCAGTGGTAGTGAATCGCGTCTCCCTCTCCAAGCGCGAACGACTCATCGCCTACAAAAAATCGCATGGCCCCCGACAGCAAAACCGCCACCTCGTTACCGTAGTGGGAGTGATTCTCGGAGCGCGATTCCCCACCCGGCGACAATGTGATGATCGACGCTTGCAGCCGACCACCGGGAATACAGGTCGTCAGACGTTCGTGCGTCCCGCCCCCCCTCGGCAGCGATTCGCGCAACCGGTTCTCCAGGGTGACGACAGAAACAACCCCCAGGTCCTCATCTTCGAGAAAATAGGCGGGGTCCTTTCCCAGCGCGCCGGCGATTCGCAGCAACGCACCCAACGTCGGAGAGGTCTTCCCTCGTTCGATCTCCGAAATATGTGTCGCCGATATCCCCGCCGACGCTTCGATAGCTTTCAGTGTGAGGTGTTTTTCCTCGCGTGATTTCTTGATTCTCTTGCCGAGTTCGGCTTTTTCTGGCATCTCTTCTCTCTCCCGTTGCGTTACGGTCCGGGCGGACTCGTCGGCGTCCTCACAGGCAGAACGGCGGCAGTGTCGTCCACAGCAGCCGGGCGGTGCCGTCACCTATGTTTCGTATCGTATGCGGTTCATTCAAACGAAAGTGAAGGCTGTCGCCTTCCTTCAGCAAGTGACGGTCGAGGCCGATGTAGATTTCTACGACGCCTTTCAACACGTACACGAATTCTTCCCCGCTGTGAATGATCGGCTCCACTTTACCGTCGCGGCCCGGTTCCATCTCGATCACGAGGAACGACATCTCGGAACCACGTATGCCGTTACACAGACGGTGCATCGTCGCCCCCCAGGCTTCGTCGAAAAGCACACGGCGGTCCGCCTTGCGCACGACTGACACTGGGGGCGTAACATCGGTCTGAAGAAAATAAGACGGTTCTGTTCCGAGCGCGCGGGCGATCTTGGTCAACGCGCCAACCGTGGGCGACGTCATCCCGCGCTCAATCTCCGAAATGTGGGTGGCCGAAACTTTCGCTTTTAGTTCAACTTCCTTTAATGTAAGGTTTCTCCCCAGGCGAAATCGCTTGATTCGGTCACCCAACTCCAGTTTATCCGGCATGATGAAAGCTCCTTGTCCACGGCATCCACCGAACAGTCAATGTCCGGTTCCATCATATCATGACTTTTTACGGCAAGTCATAACTTGTAAAGATTTTGTAAATGCCGTTTCACTAAACTTAGATATTATCGCCACATTTGGATACGACTGTCAAGTGAATATATTCACATACTGGGAGAATAACCGCCTGACTGGCAGAATTCCTGTGGATTGCCGGCCAGAACCGACTACAGCGACGTCGGAAGGACCGGTGCCACAGCTAACATGATGAAATTTCTTCTGATACGATTCAGTTCCCTCGGCGACTGCATACTCCTCTGCCCCCTGGCCGACCATTTGAAACGTGCCGGCGCGGAGGAGGTCACCGTTGTCACCAAGACGGCATATGCAGCGCTCTTCGCGGCGGCCACCGGGGTCGACCGCGTAGTGGCAATCGAACCGCAAGGAGGCGCTGGCGCGCTGATGCGAATAGCGGCCGACCACCGCGACCGCGGTTATTGCGTCATCGATGCCCACAACAACCTGCGCAGCCGCCTGCTGTCCTGGCGCCTCGGAGGCGCCAATGCCCGCTTTCGCAAACGGTATCGCGAGCGCCTGGGATTGATTCTGTTCAAGCGTGCGGTTCGTCTGCCGTCCATAATCGACCAGTACAGGGCGCTGGCCGACGCCGCCGGCCTCCCGGCGCCGACCCTGGCGCCGGGAGGCCTCGACATCCCCCGGCGCTGCGCGGAGGCCGCGGCGGATGCTCTGGACGACTCGGCGACGTGGATCGCCATTGCGCCGGGAGCGCGCTGGCCTGCGAAACGGTGGCCCGCCGGGCACTTCGTCGAACTCTCGAGCCGACTCGCCCGCCAGCGCCGCTGTCGCATCCTCCTCGTGGGAGACGCGTCGGACCGGGCCGCGGCGGCGCCGATCGCGGAAGAACTTGGAGATCTCTGCCTCGACATCACGGGCCGCGCCGAGCTCATGGAAAGCGCCGCCTTCATCAGCCGTTGCGCCGGGTTCGTCGGCAACGACTCCGGCCTCGCCCACCTGTCCGAGGCCGTCGGTACGCCGGCCGCCGTGCTGTTCGGCCCCACGGTGGAAGCGTTTGGATATTACCCGTCGTTGCCGCGGAGCAAATCGATCGAGCGTGAGCTTTCCTGTCGTCCGTGTTCCCGTAACGGCGGGCGGCCCTGCCCGAAAAGAACGCTCGAATGTCTTGCCGGCATCGCCGTCGACGATGTCGAAAAAGCAGTCGGCGAGTTACTCGACGGAACCGGCCCCGCCCGGTACGTGGTGCAATCATGACAGACGGTTTTTTCAAGACGCTCTACAACCTGCTACTGCCCGGGGCCGCCGGAGCCGGATACGCGGCATCGCTCTTCCACAAGAAGCTTCGCGAGGCGGCTTCCGGGAGAAAGGGCTGGAAACGCCGCTGGACGGAAGCGGGCGCGGGCTTCGAAAATCGTCCCGTGTGGTTCCACGTGTCCAGCGTGGGCGAGTTCGAACAAGCCAGGCCCGTCATTACGTCCCTGGCGAAAACGCATCCGGACATACCGGTAGTCGTCAGCTTTTCGTCACCATCGGGGTATCACTTCGCACGACGCAAAGAAGCGCCCGGACCGGATAACACGATCCGTTTCATCGACTACCTTCCCATCGACTTCAGGCGCAACGCCGAAACCTGCCTCTGTGCCGTCGATCCCCGGCTGATGGTGTTCGTCAAGTTCGACCTCTGGCCAAACCTGATCTGGGAGGCGAAACGGCGAAAGGTTCCCGTCGTGCTGATCGATGCCACGCTCAGTCCCGCTTCGCACCGAACCAGCGGCGCCGGACGCGCCTTCTACAACACCGTTTATTCGAACATCGACAAGATACTCGCGATCAGCGACGCCGACGCCGGACGGTTTCGCGACACTGTCCCCGGGCACCCTGCCATCGGCGTAACCGGCGATACCCGCTTTGACCGGGTGATGGAGAGAAAACAGGGCGGACGCGGCGTCGGATTCGACCTCGCGGGCGAAGGCCGCAAGGTGGTCATCTGCGGCAGTACGTGGCCCCGGGACGAATCGCGGCTTCTACCTGCGTTGAAAGACGTTCTGGCCGGACAAGACGACGTCTATGCGATCATCGCTCCGCACGAACCGCTTCCCGATCGCGTCGAATCACTCCTGGCATGGGCCCGGTCGTCCGGCTTTACCGCGGCCGCCGCGGGCGATGGCATTGGCACTCCTCTCCCCCGCGTCGTCGTGGTCGACACCGTCGGGATTCTCGCCGAAACGTACCGGATGGGCGACATTGCCTACATCGGCGGCAGTTTCTCGACGGGTGTCCACAGCGTTATCGAGCCGGCCATCGAAGGGCTTCCGGTATTGTTCGGCCCCGTGCACGACAACTCCTTCGAGGCGCTCCGGCTTCTGGATGCCGGCGCCGGATTCGAAGTCAAGACTCCGGACGATTTCCGCCGCGTGCTTGGCGGCCTGCTTTCCGACCACCAGGCCCGCCGCGATGCGGGCGCCGCCGCCATCGGCTATGTGGAGTCGCAACTCGGCGCCACCGAAAAATGTGTGGCAGCCATCGCCGAATACCTGTAAATTTCTATTGTCGTCAAGAATTTCTATCGCCGTTAAATTCCGGCTATAATCACGTCCCCGACAAATAGAGAGAGCAACGGTATCGCCATGATCACACCGGCGCACCCGGAATATATCCAGATCGAAACAACGATCGCGTGCAACGCTTCGTGCACGTTCTGTCCGCACGAGACTCTCACCCGCCGGCCGCGGCGCATGAAGGACGAGGTGTGGAAGAAGATCATCGACGACACGCGCGGGCTCGGCATTACCTACCGTCCGTTTCTCATAAACGAACCGTTTTCCGACAACCGGTTGTGCGACATCATGCGCTACATCCGCGAGGACGAGACAGCGAAGATCGAACTCAATTCCAACGGCGAGTTGTTGAAGGAGGAAAAAGCGCTGGAGGTCCTGGACATCGGGATCGACATTATCCGGTTTTCGATCGACGGCTTTACCAGAGAGTCGTTCAGTAAGTCGCGCGTCGGCGTCGATTTCGACAAAGCTGTCGAGCGCACCGCAAGGTTCATCGAGCTGGCCGGCGAGAAAGGCGGCGCTGGATACATGGAGGTACGGATGATTTCCATGCCTCATAACGAGCACGAACACCGCGACTTCGTCGACTACTGGACCAAAACAGGCGCCGAAGCCGTTATCACGGAATTATATAACTGGCCCTGGGATCCGGGCGTGACGTCGGTGGCGCTACCCTGCAAAAAAGTACTCAACGAGATGTTCTTCTACGTCAACGGCAAGGCGACGCTTTGCTGCTGGGATTCACACGAGCGCGGGGTTATCGGCGACGTAGCCAGGAGGTCCGTCCTGGACATCTGGAACGGCGAGATCAACCGGCGGTATCGTGAACTGCTCTCACAGGGGCGCCGCAAGGAGATCCTGCTGTGTTCCCGTTGCGACGCCTACAAGAATTACGTATTCGAGGGATTTCCCGAATCGGGATCCGTCCAGTCGTAATCTCCCTGCCGGAGCAACTTCGGCTTTTCTCCCGTAAAATCGACGACCGTGGAACAGACAGTGAACGGCGTCTCGGGGCCCGCGACGACGGCGTCCACCGACCGCCCGAACTGTTTCTGAATTTCCTTCGGATCGGAGAGCGGGGGTTCTCCCGTCTGATTGACGCTGGAAGAGACGACCGGCTGGCCGAGCGTCTCCAGCAACTCGAGCAACGGGGGCAGGGCCGGCACACGAAAAGCAACCGTTTCGCCGTACCACTCGGGACATTCCGGCCCCGCGGGCAGCACGGCGGTCAAGGGCCCGGGCCATACCTTTGCGAGCTGTTCGCGGCCGGCGCAGCCGTACGAACTCACGTAGCGGTCGACCATCTCGATAGACGAAGCCAGAAGGATGTACTGCTTGCGGCCGGCTGACCCCTTCATCGCGGCGATCCGGCGCAAACCGTCGCTGTACGTGACGGCCGCGCTGAAACCGTGGAGAGTGTCGGTCGGAAGCGCCACAACGCCGCCTGCGACCAGAATATCGAATATTTCCCGTCTGACTTTCTTATCATTTATATTTG
>CBDUWU010000162.1:0-7961 GCA_965371015.1 uncultured bacterium
GTCGTACGCGACGGCCATGTACGAAGCCGCAGACGATTTCCAGAGGGCCAAGCGAAGCGGCGCCGACACCGAGAATGTCCTGAACAGTTATACTCAGATACTCAACGCCTGCCATTTTTTCGCCAAACTCGAGGAAGCGGACCAGGATCCCGCCTGGTACGGCGAGGATGTCGGCGTGCGCGACTTCGACAGGGTACTCATGCGGTGGCGCCTCGAGGACGGCCGCTACCGCGTCGTCTACGGCGATCTGCGGACCGAGGACGTCAGCGCCGAACGCCTCGCCGAACTCGAAGACCAGTAACGACCTGGGTTAAATTTCCCTTCGTTGCTGCGAAGCGTCCCGCGCTCTCAAAAATCTGGCGCGGGATGAAGGGAATTATCCCCCGGAATTATGCAGCGAAGATAACGCGCGAAAAGGTTTTCGCTCCGTTGCAGGCCCTTCGTTCGTTCGGAACGCCCGCCGAGCTAAAAATCAAGTGGCGAGTTGGGTCAGACGCCCCGTCTCAGCTGCGCCCGCCAACATCGCTCGATTCTAATCCGATTCAATTATATACAATTTGCCGGCCAGGAAATCGGTGATGTAGAGCCGGCCGTCGGCGTCGGTGGCGGCGCGGGTGGTTTCGAAGACGGCGTCGCCGTACTGGCCGCGCACGTAGAACGACACGTTGCGGGTATCGTAGCTGATATCGCCGTAGGGATACTTTACTTCGTGGATGGTCTTGAACTTCCGCGCTTTCGTGTCGAAACGGAATACGTACAAGCGATCGGCCGTGCGTGACGTGACGACGATATCGTCGTTCCATTGGAACGCGTTGTCGGGGAGCCCTTTCTTCGGCAGTTTGTGGGCTTTGGGTTCGGGGCCGATCGACTGGAGTGTGTTGCCGGTATGATTGAGGACGTACACCACGCCGCCGGCGCGGCAGAGCCGCAGGGGATGCTCTCCGGTTTTAATGGTAGCGGTCGCGAAGTCACGCTTTGTAATGACGGACACATTGTCGGAGTCGAAGTTGGACACGTATATCGCGTTGTCGTCGAATACGAGGTCGGTGGCAGTCAGGCCGAGCTCTATTCGCTGAACGACTTTCTTTTCGGCGGGATCGATCACCTGGAGCACGCTGAGTGAGTCGTCGTGTTCACCTAGACGGACGAGGTAGAGGTGGCCGGCCGCGGCGTCGTACTCGAGAATCCGCTGCGTGGTCTCGCGCTGGACTTCGTCGACGAGGTGCAGCCGCTGCCCGGCTTCGAATACGCGGACGGGATCGCCCAGGGTCCCGACGAACTGTTCTTCCTTTCCCCAGTTGTTCTGCGTGAAGTACAAAACGCCGTTGTCGTCGAGTGCCATGCGATGCGCCTGGCGCGGGATCCTCCGGTCGTAGTAACCAAGGTCGCCGGCGTCGATGGTGAGCACGCCGTTCTTTGCATCCCATATGTAGACATTGGGCCAGTACGACTGGTGGGGCCCGTAGGACAGGTATACGTCTCCGTCGGCGTTGTGTGCGGCCGAGACGGGGTAGTCATACGGAAGACGGTGGAGATCAAAGCTTCCGTCGGGCCGGACTTCGGCGAACTGATCCTCGGAGTTGAACACGAAGACGCTCCCCCGCGACGGCACTTCGATCAGGTCGACGGGGGCCCAGCCGGTGTAGATCTTCGACGTCTCGCCGGTCGCGGGGTCGAGCGCGGTGATCGCCGCGCCGAAGGTGCCGTTAACGGCCGACGCGCCTTTGGGAAAATACAGCAACCCGTCGTTGGGATTGAAAGCGTTCGTGAACATATGAGGAATGATTCCGAGTCCGGTCATCCGCTTGACGAGCGAGCGTGTCTTGAGGTCGATGACGTCGACCTCGCCGAACGCCCAGCTGCCGACGTAGAGGATGTCGTTGGCCTCGTCGACGGCGGCGACGTCGTTGCCGTAGGCGGGCACAGGGATCTCGGCGAGCGACCCGCCGCCGCCGAAAGACGCGACGTGGATGGAAGCGTGGTTGTCGTATGGTATGTACACTTCTTCGCGCGCGGGATTATAAACGATGCCGACCCCCTCGCGGTAACGGGGCAGGTCGACGACGACGTCTTTGCCGCCGTTGATATCGATGCGGACCGCCTGGACGACGTGGCGTGTGTCGAGTTCGACGACGATATAGAGCGAGTGGATTTCCTCGTTATAGCCGGCGAGGTGCCAGCGCCCGCCGGCTTCGAGCGGGAGCGGCCGTTCGCCGAGGAGCTTGCCGTTCGCCGCGTCGAAAAGGTAAAGCGCCGGCTGGGTACCGTCGATGGCAATGATGCGGCCGAGCGCGTTGTCGGCGATTACCTTGCGTAGCGGTGGCGGGGGAGTCGCGTTGAGGTTGATGAGGTCTTCGCTGGTCTCCAGCCAATCTTTTGTCCTGAGCTTGTTCGACCCGGTCTTGATGAACCCGAGTGCCTTGCTTTCGCGCCCGGCGACAAAAACATTTCCCGTTTCTTCGTCGATGGCGATCGACTCGAACTGGACGTCGGTCCTGATTGTCCTCGCCATTCCGGCGTTCACGTCAACGATAAATATGCGATGGTCCCCGATGAGGCACACGCCGCCCGTGGCGTGGTTGATCGTCATCGCCTCGGCCTTGAGGTGCTGGAACGCACGCCCGCCCAGCGGAATGTTGGTCACGGCCCCGGTGCCGCAGTCGATCACCGACAGCGAGGAGGTAAGGGTGTTGGCGACGACGAGGCGGTTGCGCGCCTCGTCGAGCTGGACGAGCACGGGGCCGGCGGCATTGATGTTTGTCCCGCGGGTCTCGAGAAAATCGACTGTCGTCACGGCGGGTTCCCCGGCAAGCGGTGCCGTGATTGCGACCGTGGCGGCGAGAATGGTCAGTATCATCAAAACGATTCTCATCGTAATTTCTCCAGGTGGTTATCGGCGGTTACGCATGATTAGATCGTACGTGTAACAGTTTCCGGCGGGGTCGTAAAACAACACGAGAGTACCGGGCTTCTTCTCGTGTGATTCGGGATCCCATGCCGTCGGCATGGTGACACTCTCGACGGGTGTGCCGCCGGCGGCGAAAAACAACCGGATCGCAAAGCCCTGCGCCAGCCCCCAGTACATGTCGTTGGTCGTGCCGCCGAAGAGCCTGCGGCCGGGCCATCCGTAGAGCATCTCGATGTTCTCGACGCCGGTCATGTCGAGGTTCTTCGCATCGAGGCTTTCGAATACATTCTGCGCGATCAGTGCCCTCCGCAGTACGAAGCTGGCGTTGTCGCGCGTCGCCGTGTCGGCCGCCCGGCTCGCGTTGTCCCTGACCTTCCACGTCGACACGGCACCAAAGACCAACAGCACGGCGAGTGCGGCGGCCAGCGACAGGCGCCCGCGGCCGTTGCGGCCGCGCTCGAGCGCCCCGAAGACGTCGCCGAGGGCGAGGGCGAGGAGATACACGGCGCCGAACGCGGGAACGTAGGTGTGATAGAAAAAGTAGTGGGCCCGCAGGGGCAGTGCCGGCAGTAGCGTCAGGATCATAAATGCGGCGGCGAAGACGACTTCCCGCGCGCGCAGGCGCCCCACGTTGTATACGATCAGCGCGAGGAGGAGGAAGTGCGACGGCGCCACCGTCTTGGGCTGGTACGGGATCAGGTCGGACACGTCGGGCCAGAAGTTGTAGACCGCCGACAGGTATGCCGACAGGTTGAATATGATGTTGTCGCCGTACGCGAACTCCGATATGCCGTCGGCGGGTACGCCCTTCCACCACAGCCGCGCGGCGCTGTAAACAGCGAACGCGATCAGGTGCGGCCACAATGTCCGTACCGTCGATCCAATCCGGTATCGGTGTCCCGTGAGCCCGAACGCGGCGATCAGCAAGACGAGCACCGGCGTCATGAACGTCTGCTCGAGACTCATCAACGCAAGCAGATAACACACAAAAGATACCGCTTGCCGGCCACGGGCGCCCCGTCCGCCCTCCAGCGCGCCGACCGCCAGATATATAGAAGAAAGCATGAACAGCACCGCGGCGAGCTGCTGGATGCACGTGATCCACCCGACCACGTGGAGGAAGGCGACGTTAAGCGCGAAAAAACCCGCCGCTACGACCGCGGGAGTCGCGGACAGCCGCATTTTCCGCAGCAGCCCGAAGACGAGAAACGCGTTTCCGATGTGGACCAGGAGGGAAACGATGTGCCACGGGAGCGGGCTCAACCCGAACACCCGGTACGTGCCGGCGAAATAGAATATCTTAGTCAGCGGCCGGAAGTGGTGCGGGCGGGCGCCGAAGCTGGCCGAGAGCATGTCGCCCGGTTCGTGGACGGCCCGATACATCAGCTGGAAGTCGTCCTGCGAAAAGAAGTAGCGCAGCAGCGGAAAGAAGCAGACGACGGCGAGCAGGGCGACGGCCGCGAGGAGAATCACCGTGTGGGCCCGGCGGCCGGGGGCGTCAAAATCGCGTTGGTCCGGCATGGCGGCCATCATAGCACGCGTTCTGTTCCCGCGCAGGTCATTTCATAGCGCGGGACGTTCTGCGGCGCCTTGTCATGGGAAACGTGTTGATAACACGGGGTTTGTCAATTCCATGGGGTTGACAGTCCAGGGCGGTCCGTATAGACTCTACCGAAATTCAGGAGGATTAATAATGATTCGCAAGATCAGCATCCTGGCGGTCGCCGCAGTTATCATCGCCCTCGCGGCGGGGCAGGCGCCGGCCCAGCACAAATGGCACGGCGGTCTCAAGCTGGGTTTCAACTCGTCTCAGTTCAAGGGCGACTCGGCGGCAAAATGGGTTTATAACCCGGGAGTCCCGTATTATCTCACGGGCAACATGGGCGATAAACTGCCGGGATTTGTCGGCGGCGGGTTCTTTCGCCGGGATTTCGGCACGTGGTTCGCCGTCCAGCTCGAACTGCTCTATATCCAGAAGGGTGGGCAGGGGCCGGTCACCGGTCAATTCAGGCTGGAAGTGAACGACAACCTGACTTATGACGGCGATTTCAATGGCGACATGTCTGTCCGGATGGACTATGTCGAGTTCCCGTTGCTGGCCGTCTTCCGGTTCCCCAAAGACGATGCGGGGAAGGTCGGATTCATCGCCGAGGTCGGACCGTCCGTCGGTTACAACACGCGCGCGGAGGCGCAGCTGACGGGCCAGGCCACGGTGCCGCTGCCCGACGGGAGCAACCGTGTTCAGAACATCGACGAGAGGATCCCGATCAACGGCAACATCAACCGCTGGGCCGTGACTGGCGTCGTCGGCGCCGCGCTCGAGTTCTACCTGGCCAAGCAGACGATCATCATCGATGGCCGGTATGAATTCGACGTCACATCGATCTCCAGCGATCAGAGCACTTATAATCACACCTTCAGCCTGACAGTAGGGTTTATGGCCCCGATTACCAGATAGTGTCGCATCGGGTTGACAGGCCGCAGGTAATCCTGTATTCCTGTCTGCATCGAGCGGGGTGGTATGGCCCCGCGGCGACGCCCGGGAACCAGTCGAAAGGAGTCGTTCCCATGTTCAGGAAATTTACCATCGCTCTGGCGTTCCTGGCCCTGACGGGTCTGATGTTCGCCGGATGCTCCAACAAGAAGCTCGTCGAACAGAAGGACGCGCAGATCTCCGCGCTTCAGGATGAGCTGGACCAGCTCGAAGGCCAGCTCTCCGACGAGAAGGCCAGAACCGCAAAACTCCAGTCTGACCTGAACAATGCCCTGTCCGACATTCGGACCAAGGAGCAGGTGTGGATGCGGGAGAAGGAAGGTCTGACGCAGATTACGATCGATGGCGAAGTTGTCTTTGCTTCGGGCGCTTCCGGCGTGACCTCCGACGGCAAAGAGATCCTCAACAGGATCTGGGGCGTGCTGGAGAACTACCCCGATCGCAGCGTTCTGATCGAAGGCCACACGGACAACGTTCCCATCGCGGAGCAGTTCCAGATCCGGTGGCGTTCTAACTGGGAACTGTCGTCGGCGCGTGCCAACTCGGTGCTCAGGTACGTATTGAAGCAATACAACGTCGACCCCGCGAGGGTGGGCGCCATCGGCTACGGTGAGTACCGGCCGGTCGCGAGCAACGAAACGCCTGAGGGCCGCAAGATGAACCGCCGGGTTGTCATCACGGTAGGCCCGTCGGGATCCGCAACCCAGGTGTATCCGTAGAGATCAGCCCCGCGCGGGTTTATTATAGCGCGGGACGCTTCGCAGCCCGCGAACGAGCGGACGAAAAAAAGCCCCGCAGCCTTTGGCTGCGGGGCTTTTTCGTGCCGGTAACTATCGTGAACGGACTCGATCGCGGTGCCGGCGGGCTATCGCTTGACGGCGCGGAATGTCACGGAGCGGACTTTGCCCCGAAGATCGTCCACGCCGACACCGGCGCGCCCGGCGAACGACTCGACCTGGCCGGGGGAGATCTCTAATCCCAGGGCCACGACGTCTTTGTCGTCGAGAACAGCTTCGACGGACAGACCGGCGGCCTCGACGGCGGCGAAGTACTCTTCGCGCCGCGCGGCGCCGGAAACGCAACCGACGTAGGAGAGCAGGTCGTTCATGACGTTGTCGGGGAGTTCGCCGTCGAGGACGATGTCCGAAATGACGAGCCGTCCCCCGGGCTTGAGTACCCGCGCCACTTCGCCGAAGACTTTCGCCTTGTCGGGAACGAGATTGATCACGCAGTTACTCGTGACCGCGTCGATGGTCCCGTCGTCGACGGGGAGCGATTCGAGGCGCCCTTCGCGGAATTCGACGTTGTCGATGCCGGCGTTCTTCGCGTTGTCGCGGGCGCGGGTCAACATCTCGGGTGTCATGTCGACGCCGATCGCCTTCCCTTCGGGGCCCACACTCCGGGCCGCGATGAAAACGTCGACGCCGGCGCCGGATCCGAGGTCGAGCATCGTCTCACCTGCCTTGAGTCCGAGGTGCTTCAGGGGCGCACCGCAACCGAGTCCGAGGTCGGCGCCTTCGGGGAGCGCCGCCAGGTCGTCGGCGGAATATCCGAGTTGCTCCGATGTCTTCTCAGCGGGCGCGCAGCAGGACGACTTGGGGCTGCGAAGCGTCCCGCGCTTTGAACTATCCTGCGCGGGAGCGCAGCATCCCGACGCGGGCGCGTCAGCCGCGATCTCGGCGTATTTCTCGCGCACCTTGCTCACGATTGATTCGTTATCCGCGGGGACGGACTCGTTCGAGCCCGCCGGTTTGTCTTGCTTTGCCATGTTCGGCCTCCTTGTAGTTCGATGGGTATCGAATTAAACTCGCAAAAAAAATCACGAAGCTAAAAACTGCTCCAACGTCTTCAACGCTTCTTCATTGGGTGCGCAGTAGACCGTCTGGCCCCTTTTCTCGCACACGACGAGCCCGGCCAGGCGGAGCTCCTTCAGGTGATGGGAAACGGTCGAAAGCGACAGGTCGAACTGGCCGGCAACCCGCGAGACCGTATTCTGGTCGCCCGCGTCGGTCGCACAGCACCCCGGCGGACAGCACTCACGCAATAACTGAAGTATTTTCAGTCGGTTAGGATCTGAGAGCGCTTTGAACAGCCGGGCAAGTTCTTCGGTGTCGGTCATTTCGGTATTCTCCTGTGTTTAATACGATACTTCTATGACTATCGAAATAATAGCACCGTTCGGCGGGGATGTCAAGAGTGGGAGGAAAAAAAAAGCGGCGGACCATCCGGCCCGCCGCCCGTTTCCGGTGATTGCCCTTGTCGTCAGCTCGCCGAACTCGTCAGGCTCGCCGGCACCGGCGATCCGGATCACGGAGCGAACGACGATATCAATATTGACAAGCGTGACGAGCGTAACGCCGAGGAGTGGCAGGCCCGCCATCCCGGTCTGTTTCAGGACCAGCAACATGATGTCCTCCGTATCGTTTTGTATGTCAGCTTTTCGTTCAGTTTCAGCCGGGCACGGATGACAGACCCCCGGCGCCAGATTTTGACGAAATCGCGTTTCTCTGTTATATTTCGCTGGTTACAACCACAGACACTCAACGGCATCGACACAAA
>CBDUWU010000163.1:0-7944 GCA_965371015.1 uncultured bacterium
CGAGCTATAATATGCTCGCGAATGGGGCTGCGGTAGCGTCCCACCGAGCTATAATATGCTCGCGAATGGGGCTGCGGTAGCGTCCCATCGAGCTATAATATGCTCGCGAATGGGGCTGCGGTAGCGTCCCACCGAGCTATAATTGATAAGGTCGTCCGGATCGTATCGGGTCCGGACGACCTTTTTGTTTTTCGACTGTACGTCGTCAACCACAATGAGACACTTGCCTCCAAAAACTAATAGACACTCTCCCTCAGTACTGCCGGTCTAATCGGCTCTTCCTTTCCAGGTTTCAGTCCCATGTTTTCACGTCACCGGCGCAAGAGCGCGATTGCCTGCTCACGAGATGGTTTTCCTTCGAAGAGTATGGTGCCATCGACAACAATCGTTGGCATTGTTCGCACGCCGTACGCCTTTGCTTCATCACACTGCTCAGTTTCTGGGCAGCGGCGTTCGATGACCTCGCAGCCACAGTCTTTGACTGCCTCGTTCACCAGTTCGAGCGTTTCGACACAGAGCGGGCAACCAGCGGTAAAAACTTCTATCTTGCGTTTGGTACTCATAACGTTTCTCCTATCACTGCGGGGGTGACGTCGTTGCACTGCGGTCCGGCGCGCAGGCAGGGCAAGAATACGAATCCTTGCTTGCGACCCGGCGTGGCCACGCATTCCAGATGGAGGCGGCAACGAGCAGCACTACCCCGCCGTAGAGTAGTGGGTTGAACGCGAACAAAAACTTGGACGTGAGGATCATCCCGGTCGCCAGAACGCCGAGGCCGAAGGGTGCGTATCCGTGCCGGGTTTTCGCATGATAGGCGAGACTGACGAGGGATGCCGTGAGCAGCAGGGCGAGCAGCGCCAGGACGTAGCGGTTCTCGAGCAGGAACCCGAGACCGAGTGAGCTTAAGACCCCGGCGTAGACCGGCCAGCACGCCGGGCAGATGCCGACGGGCAGCAAAGCGGCGCCGCTGGTCGGTAAAGCGGCCAGGAGCCTGCGCCAACCAAATGTTGCTACTATGCGTCGCGAGCCAGTGCGATTAGTCTTGCGTATGGCCGATGTGATTCGGTCAAGGGGTGGAACGCCGCGAAAGCCCTCATCGTGGACGTAGAGTCGACAGCTGTCGGCGCTTTCCTCGGCGGCCACGCCGACAACATCACGACCGTCCACAAGGATGGTCGGCGAGCCATACCGACGGGCGTAGGGTGGTGCGTCCGGTTTCTGACGATCCCACTCAGTCCACTGGGCGGGTAAGCTCACCAGCCCAAAGGCGCGCTTTAGAAGCGACCGGGCTTCGGCAGCATTCGGGCAGTCGGAATCGTAAATAAGTTCAACACGATGACTCATAGATCGTTCTCCGAATCCAAAGTTTCTAGTATCGGGCAGTCCGTAATCGGGCCTTGACCAGAGCACTGCGCGACGAGTTTCGCGAGTGCCGCGTGCATGGCCTCCAGCGTACGGATCTTCTCATTGACGTCGGCGATCTTCTCCTCCGCTCGTTGGCGCACAGCCTTACAGCTGGCCCCGGCCGTCGCCCGTAGCGAAAAGAGCTCGCCAATTTCCTTCAATGTGAAGCCTAGTTCCTGGGCACGCCGAATGAAACGCACGCGTTTCACGGCGTCTTCCGGGTACAGCCGATAGTTCGAGTCGCTCCGCGGTGGTTTTGCGAGGAGACCGCGTCGCTCGTAGTAACGCAGTGTCTCGACATTGACCTGCGCTTTTCTAGCTACGTCACCGATAGTGAGCCCATTCATTGTCACATCATCCCCTTGTCCTTAATATAAACCCCGTACTTAGGTACGGGGTCAAGCCCTGCGTGGAAGTTTTTTTCAGAATCGCTGGATGGGATGGGGTGATAATCCTTGGTATCAATGAGTTACGGGGAACCGCTGCGAAGAAAAAGTCGGGTTTCGTGGCCGACATTCAGGGGACGATTCTCGTCACCGGCCAGGTGCACTGTCTGAGCCTCGCTTCTTATCTACGCACCAGAATGTGACGCCGTGATCGGAGTGGATCATAGCGTGCTATGTTCGTAATAGTCTTTCGATATTTCGGGTGTCTATCCGAGGCTTGGCCGACCACGCGGTTTCGTCCCCAAGGGTTCCTTCCGCCAATCTGGTTATAATGGAACCGCCCCCCCCAACCGGCCAACACCAGCAGACAAGCATGCGCTATTTATCGCCCCAAACCTCTCCAATTCTGAAATAGATACCCCAATCATCTTTACCGAAAGCGACATCTATACCGACGTTGATTTTTTCGGATGGGATGGCCATAAATCGCACACCAGCGCCTGCCCCTGGAAGCAGACCACTCCACGTAATGTCCTTCGGACTATCAACCGCTGTGGCTATGCCTCCAAATGCGACCATTCCCCATCTCTTATAAAAGTTCCATCGGTACTCGGCTTGTACATCATAAACCTGGTTGGCTCTATGTTTTCCATTGGTATAACCACGGATATCCTCCCGGCCAACAACATATTGGCCCTCGAAAGGAACATCACCCGTTGCGATAAACGCAGCGACTCTGCCGGCCACCACTTTATGATCGTTGATATTAAAGAATTTCGTAAAATCGAATTCATACTGATCAAAAATAAAATCTGAACCCAAGGCATCACGATAGTGCGCTGTCTTGAAGTTCATGTAATCTCCATGATACGGGTTATAGATAAAATCCCGCTTATCGTGTGATACCACGACCCCGAGATTGTTCATATTTCGTTTCTGCGGATCACCGGTTTGGCCCTCTATTTCGAACTGGGTTTTTGCTTTTTGATTTCTGTACCTCAAGCCAAGGTACCATCTCTTATAAACCCTTCGTTGCTGTTCAAACAAAAAGAAATCGTGCAGGGTGTTGAAATCAATGAACTCCCCCCCTAGCTCGTCAAAATACTGAAAGTTTACCGAAGCATCCCCGTAGGCCAACGTAGTGCGGTAATTGTCCTTATCAAAATAGAGTTTGGTATAAAGAGCCCAGTACCAGGTTCCATTTGTTGTATAACCAACCATAGCCCCAGCCATGGACATAGGCGAAACGGTGTCCGCGAGAGATACTTTGAAAAACACATTAACCAGACCCGCCAGATTCCATTTGAACGCTGGGTCATAGTTAATCACTGGTATGGCGGCAAACTTGAATCGTTTTGAATCTTCTGAGTCAACGGTTTCGGCATTTACAGTTGAATCGGCGTCAGATTCCTGGGAACGCAGGATTGACGGACATAGAAGAAACGCACACAACAATGCGATGACTGGCTTCGACATCATTTAGACTCCCTGTAGTTCGTCGTACTCTCAGTGATCCCGCTTCTTCGTGAATTGTGTCACAAACGCCTACGTGTGAAAAGGCCGATTGACGTACTCGCCGAGCGGCCCTTTTTTTGTGTCTAATGTGTTGGAGACGGACGATCCCTGGCGAACCAAGTGACTACAGCAAAACAAGCTAGTTGGTGGAGGCGGCAGGCGAACCGTTTGCCTGGTAAACTCTAACCTTGTAATGGCGTACGCTTTCGGTCCGTGCGGGTCGCCGAATGAGTCTCTGTTGGTCCCCGGCGCGGGGCGCGTTTGAGCTCATGCGCCAACATAATCAGGAAGGCGATCGCACCCAGTGATGCGATGACGTGAAGCGCCTGACCGAGCGCTTCGGCCTGCCTCAACATCCCCCAGCGCGCCAGCAGCCAGTTCCAATCGTGTATATGACCGCCGACGAGAGGCAGCCGCATTACGCGCGCGTCTGCCATGTACTCCGCAGCGTACATAAAACTCTCGCAAAGCCAGATACCGACGACGTACGCTTCGAAGCGCTGCCGCTTTCGCCAGAAATACACGATGAACATAGCCGGAAATGCCAGCTGGCCCAACGTGCCGCCGAGGAAGTGCATGGTCTGCCCCAAAAAACCGAAGAAGACGTGGCCCGCCTCGTGTAAGAGCAGGTTCACGCCATCGAGAAAATGGTACTGATAACCGAAGACAAGCCAGACCACGTACAGAAGCAGAATTCCCAATAGTATCCAACGAAACATCATGGCACCTCCGATGCGCCCACGCACGGTTTAGCAATTAGCGTGCGCAAATGTGGTTCACCGGAGGTAAGAGGCGGCGACAGTCGGATCTTTCCGGGGCCTCTCGGAGTGCCTCGTGCCGAAGGACAAGCAGTCCGGGAAGGATATTCGGCCCGGAGGGCCGCCAGATTCCGCAAAAAGACCGATCGGGCGGGGCCGGGGGTAATTGCTTCGGAGGCGGTCTCTTCGTAAAATTGAATCACTCTCACCCGGGCCAATCCGTCTCGACGCATTTCACTCGACCGAAAAGAGCCGACCATGAGAACAGCGATATCCATTTTGCTGATATTGGTGTTGTCGATGGGACTTGCCGGCTCGCAGGAACCCTGCGACGGTCTCACGCTGATCTCGCCTCTCGATTCCAGCGAATCGTATTTGATCGACATTGATTTCAACATCGTCAAGACGTGGGGTTTCGGGGGGTATCGGCGGACGTATCCAGAAGATAGACACCCACAACACTATCGTATGGGATTTTTTCGTATCCGATAGTCTTTTCCTCCAGCACCACGACGTGGAGCCGATGCCTAATGGCAACGTGCTCGTGATCACGTGGGAGCGCGAGACCACGGCGGAGGCAATCGCAGCCGGGCGTCAGAACCTCCCGGCCGGCGAGATATGGCCGACCGCTATATTCGAGTACGAACAGGACGGGCTCAACGGAGCCAACGTGGTCTGGGAGTGGCACCTGTGGGATCACCTCATCCAGGACGCCGACTCCACGAAGGACAAGTACGGCGTCCTCGCCGACCACACCGAGCTCCTCGACATCAACTACCCGCGCGCGCCCAACGGCAGATTCGACCACGCCAACGCGCTCACCTACAACCCCACCCTGGACCAGATCGTGTTCAGCGGACGCGCATCAACGATTTCGTTTGCGTTCAACAAAGCGCAGCGCGTGCCCGATGTGGTCTCCAATGCCGTGTCTTTCATTATGTACGGCGGAACGCTGATTCTTGCTCCTCGCCTCCTTCACAGGACGGCGAATCGAAAATCTGAAGAAGCATAACGGGCAACCTCCCAAGGATCATTCCGGCCGCGAACCCCAGGGAGTCGCTATTTATCACCCACCCTCGCCTCGGCGGTCTCTATCTCGCCGGCGGCCAACGCGCTGACCCCGCTCTTTTGACTCAACAGCCTGACGATCGCTTCGAGTTCGGCCATCCGCCGCTCGAGTTCAGCGATTTGCACATCCTTTTCCTTAACGATACGATGCAGCCCCTTGATCGCCGCCAGCGCGACACCGTCGGCGTCGACGGTGTTGATTCGCGTGTCGCCCTCGCCCAGGCCGAATGCCGCATAAAAGTCCTGTGCCGTCGGTCCCATGTGGCGGATCGAAGCGTCCTGCGTCTTGTAGTTCCACGCCGATACATCGATGGCGTCGATTTGTTCCAGCACCGCGACGCAGTCGATTGGTGTGAAGTTTTCCTTCGCGTTCCGGTCGCTGAGCGTGCTCCATGAGCCCCCGCCGGATGCCACGGTGACACCGGCTGTTGGTGTTCCCGCGCCGTCGATGGCGGTGACGAATCTCACCCCACCGGTGGCGCGCGCGGCGAATTCGTTGGAGGCGGCCGAATTGAAATCAAAATTGCTATTGTCGGCGAACATAAACACGCCGCCGTGGGCGGCGTCAATTGTGGCTCGCAAACCCGACGCGACGCTGTAGGCGGACGCGGCGCTGTTGCCGGACCCTCCGACCACGGTGGCTGCTGCGCCGCTGGCCGTGTTGTTCCACCCTCCCCCCACCGTCGCGAAGTTCTGTCCGGCCCGATTCCCACGACCACCTGCGACCGTCGAATACATCCCCGCGGCCGTGTCGGAGTCTCCGCCCCCCACAAACGCCCACTGTCCTTCCGCGCTGTTATTCTGACCCCCTGCTACCACATCGTACAGCCCGCTCGCGGTGTTGAACCGTCCGCCCGACACCGTGGTGTAAACCGAAGCCGCACTGTTGGACGCCCCCCCTCCGACCGTCGCCTGGTTGCGTATGGCCTGATTGGAGACGCCACCGGCGACCACCGACTCGTTGCCACTGGCCACGTTGCCTGTGCCTCCGCCGACCGTTGCCCCCCGACCACCGGCCGCGTTGCCTACTCCTCCGCCGATGGTGGCATCCCTCATAGTGGCCAGGTTTTGAAATCCTCCTCCGACCGTCGCGCGCACGTCGGTCGCTTCATTAAATCCCCCCCCACCCACTGTGGATTCCGTCGCCGTAGCGTCGTTGTGGTAGCCGCCCCCCACGGTGGCATAAATGGCGTCGTCCGGCACCCCATTATAGCTCCCCGCTCTGTTGATGCTGCCTCCGCCGACCGTCCCGTAATCATCCGACACGTAGTTGAACGTGTTGGCCTGGCCGCCGCCGCCGCCGATGGTCGCACCTATAGCGCCGTCGAACGATCGATTCAGCCAGGATCCGCCGATAATGTTCGGGCTCAGACCCGCCGCATCGGGTTCGAAACGCATCGCACGCACGCTGTTGACGTGGATCTCCAGCGGCCGATCATCGGTGGTACCGAGAAAGTTCGTGCCGGGCGAGGTGCCGGCGTTACCGGTCAGGCTCCAGTCCAGCGATCCACCGCCGCCCGACGCCGAGATGATCAGAGAATCATTCGACGTCGCGATCGCGACATTGGCGCCCGCGGCCAACGTCACCGCGTCCGTGAGGGCATTGAGGCTCTTCACCACCTGGCCCGAAGCGATCTTCGGCGCGGTGATGGCGCTGTCCACGACACCCTGTGAGTTCAGGCTGTACGCGGCGGCCGTCAAGGTCCTTCGAGGCGCAAATTCAGCCCCGCCGTCGACGGCGACACCGAGCCAGTACGGGGCGTCGAACGAGACGTCCAGAGGGTTCAGCGAGCCCAATATGGCGGAGAAGATCCCCCCGGTCACCTGGACCGTTTGCGTTTCCGTCCAGATGTCGGATCCGCCGCTCGATGCAGTGTAGATCTTGAACGTCAGGCTGTAGCTTCCATCGAGCACCGGCGTGCCGCCGCCATCGGTCAGCACACCCTGGTAACTCATGGTCTGCGGTATCTGGGCCTGCGCCGGCAGCACCGCCAGCATCGCGATCAATATGGACAAAATAAGGTGTTTCATTTTTCCCTCCTGGCGACTATTGGACAACGACCAATTTTTTCGTGATCACTTTGTTTCCCGTTTCGAGGCGATAGAAATACACCCCGCTACTCACCTGGCCGCCGTGCAAATCGGTACCATCCCACACCACCGAGTGACGACCGTAGGGCGTCGCCCGGTCGACCAGGGTCTTGACCCGTTTTCCCCGCACATCGTAGACGGTGAGTTCGACGCGGCTGTCCGTTGGCAGGTAGAAATCGATGTGCGTCGTCGGATTGCACGGATTGGGGTAGTTCTGGAGCAATTCGACTTCCCGGATCGGGGTGGTGACCGATTGCGCGGGCGACAGAAACTCACCGTCCCTGTCGACGGCGCCCAGGCGATACCAGTACGTCTCACTCGGCCGGATGTCCGGGTCGATAAAGGAGGTTTCGCTTGCGGGCAAGAGCGTCCCGTCGTTCAGACGCGTGTAACCGGTCTGAGAATCGAGCGAGCGGTAGACGTTGAATCCCCGCAGCCCAGCCGCACTGGCGATGAGCCAGTGGAGTTCGACACCGTTGCCGGTCACGTTGGCCTCGAACGACGCGATCAGGACTGCCGATGTGGGTCCAATGTGCAGCCGATCAGGGATGTACCAGAAACCGGCCCCGTGAAACTGGTTCGGTCCGGTCATCTCGTCGACGACCGGCTGCCCTACCGTGTGGGACAAGTAGTACGTGCCGTCGCTCGAACTACCGCCGCCGGTACCGAACACCGAGGGCGGCGGCTCAGGCACCTGCGCAATCGAACCCGCCGACCACGTC
>CBDUWU010000164.1:0-7883 GCA_965371015.1 uncultured bacterium
GGCTGGTAATAGTACCCGGTTCCGTGGACGACGGTGCCGTAATAGACATACGAACAGGTATAGGCGGGCGTGTAGCCGACGTACACTGTTTCCGGCGTGCTGTCGTAGATGTATACGTACTTGACGTTGTAGTGCGGGCAGTCGGCCGGCAGGTCCTGTATCCCGGGCGGAACGGCGGTGGCCGCCTGCCACGGTCCCGATGGTCCGCCGGCGCGATACCAGACGGCTTCGTCGCAGCAATAATATTCGCCGTTGATCAGAAATACGGCCTTGTCGGTGTTGACGGCATACGCGACGGCGTCCGAGCACTGCTGGAACTGGGGATCGCCGTCGTACGTCACCGTGGTCGTCGCCGTTTTGCGGTCGACTTCGGCGGTCTGGGGGATGGTGTTTTCGAGCACCGCTTCCTTTGACTCCTGCGTGCCGGGAACGCTGGCGAGCACCTGTCCCATGTCGGAGTCGGCGCCGATATTGGCGAAGTCGGCGGGTACCTTGTGGGGGTCGACGAATTTCCAGTCGCCGTCGGTGAGCGAACCTGCCGTGTACCATCGGCCGGATACGAGGATGTAGTAGGTCTGGCTGGCGAGGTCCATCAGAATGTCGGTCTCGGTGTTTTCGACGTAGAGCAGCTGTGTGCCCTGGAGCGGTGAGAATGTCGGCTCGCCTTCGGTCAGGACGAGCTCGGCGGGCCCGGTGCGAACGATGATCGCGGGAGGCCCGGAATCGCCGGCGTCCTCGGGTTCCTCTTCGGGTGTTTCGCCTTCGGCCTGCTGCGCCTGGGCCTGTGCCACTTCTTCGTCGATCGCCTTCGAGACCTTTGCCACCTCGGACGGAAGTTTTTCCGTTGCCGTCCACGGCCCCATCACGTCACCCGACGAGTACCAGTATTTGTCGCCGCGCAGGTAGTACTGCTTCGATCCCGGATCGAAGGCGATGAAAAAGGGCGTGTTGGCCACGTACTGGAGGTTGTAGCCGTCCATGTCCGCGAGCTTCGGTTCGCCGTCGATAATGACGAGCACGGCGGGGCTCTCGGAGAAAATCATCTCGGGCGGGTCGTTGTTGAACGTCGCCGCGTCGCCCTCTTCCACCTCGGCCGCCTCCACGGTCGCCAGAAATTCGTCGAGGTTGATGTTCATCTCCCACTCGGGGATTTCGCGTTCGAGATATCCGGTCAGCTTTTCGACCTGGGCGTCGTCGAGGGTAGGGAACTGGGTCGCGGTGACTTTGAGGTCGAGGCACGAAATCGTGCGGGCGTCGAGGTCGGTGGACATCCGCGCCTCGAACCACATCGCGCCGAACATGGTCTCGCTGTCGCCCGCCATGGTGACGGATACGGCGGCGCGCGCCTCGAGGATGTTCCCCTGGTACGACTCGAACTGGGGCTGGTAGATGATGATCTGCGCAGCGGTGGCGTCGAGTTGCAGGGGCCACCGTGGCGCGTCGTCGCCGTCTTGTGCGACTGCCGCGGCGGGCGCGAAAACAGCGAGTGCCAGCGCCGCCGCGACCGCGGACCATTTTGATACCGACTTGAAACCGCTCATTATATTCCTCCGGGTTCGGGGCACGCGGGAACTTCACCATAGACTATAAAAGGCGGTGGGAACGCGGTCAACGAGCAAGCCGTCACACGCCGCGGCGCCGGCGTACGGCGCGGTATACGGGCACCGCCAGAAGGCCCGTCAGCGCGGCGGATATTGCGAGCAGGGCGTTTTCGGACAGGCTCGGCAGGTCGAACGCCCGGGCCGTCGCTCCTGCCAGCTTGTAGATCCCCAGTACGATCGTGACGGCCACGACGAGGGCCATTAAAGCGTTGCTCTTGTGGCTGTTGACGCCGCGATCACCCATCAGCATCCGGTCGTTGACCACGATGAGGAGGAACACGGCGACGAACGGCAGCAGGATTCCATTGAGCGCCTGGGCGGCGATGATTGCGGGAACGGGGCGGACGCCGGCCAGACCGAACGCGACGCCCGTCGCCAGGACACCGAGCCACACGGCGCGATATCGGCGCGACCGCTCGGCCCACCGGGCGTCTCCGCCGCCAAAAAGCCCCCTGGCCGTGATGGCCGCCGCCATGGGTGCGGTGACCGCGGAAGAGAGTCCGGCCGCGAAGAGTCCGAAGGCGAAAAACCACGCGGCCCACCCGCCGAGCCGGTCGGCGAGTGTGCCGGAGAGGGCGGCGAAGCCGAACTCACCGGCGACGGCGGTCCCGACGACGAGCACGCCCATCGAGATAAGTCCGCCGAGGACGACGGCGACGGTAAGGCCGAAGCGCATTTCTCCCAGATTGTGTCCACGGGCGATGCCTGACCCCAGAAACAGGTTGTAGGGGACGACGGTGGTGCCGATGAGCCCGAGTACGAGCAGGCTCGATCCGGAGGGCAGCGACGGCACGAAGGTTCCGCTGAGGAGTTCGCCAACCGGTGGCCTGACCAGAAAGGCACAGACGAGAAACGTCACCCCCATCAACGCGACCAGCGCACCGAGCGCCCGCGCGACAGCCGCGGTGCTCCCGAACCAGAGCAGCAGGGCGGCCAGGGATCCGGTGGCGATTGTGAGTGCCGCGGGAGGGACGCGAAGGCCCAGGCGCGCCCCGGCGACACCGCCGAGGATGTTACCCGCTTCGTACGCGGCGCACCCGAGGACGACCGCACCGAGGACCATGGCGGTCACGAGCACGCCCCCGGCGCCGCCGCGGAACCGGCTCCGGATCGCGCCGGCCAGCGTCCGACCGGAGACAATCGTGACCCGCGCGCTCGCTTCCTGGAGGACGAGGCAGGCAACAGTGGAGAACAGGAGTGCCCACAAGAGCGAATAGCCGAACCGCGCGCCGGAAGACGCCGCCGTGGTCACGGTTCCCGGGCCGATGAATGCGGCCGAGATAACCGACCAGAAGAGTATCTGAAGAAATCGCTGCATAACGTGAAGGGCAAAAAAAAGTGACGGTGTCCTTTCGCGGGACACCGTCACTGTACAACCTGTCTGTTATGCGTGTAAACAGCGGGTGTTTGTTCGCGTCAGCGACTCACCGCGCGTAATTTCCTGGCGCGCACGCGATAAACGCTTCCCTCGGTCGATTCGCCGAGACGCTCGTAGCACGCCACGACGCCGTCGAGGAGGGGCAGCAGGCTCTGGTGCTCCACGCCGTAGAGGATTTCGTTGATCGCGATCGCGCGGCGATAGAGCGGGAGCGCCTGGTAGAATTTGTCGCGGTCGTAGTAAAAGCCCGCGAGGTTGGCCAGTGCCACGGACACGTTGGGGTGGTTCTTGCCGTAATAGTTTTCGTAGATCGCGACCACCTGGATAAGACACGGCTCGGCCGCGTCGTACCGGCCGCGCGCTTCGAGGACGAAGGCCATGTTGTTCCACGCCTCCGCGACGTCGGGGTGGCGCTTGCCCCAGACTTCGATCCGGATTCCCAGTACACTCCGGAACAGAGAGTGCGCCTCTTCGTAACGCTCCTGCGAATAATATATGCGTGCCAGGCGTTCTTCGGTGGCCGCCAGGTCGAGGTCGAATTCGATTTCGGCGGCCTGGTAGAGTTCCAGCGAGCGCAAAAACAGCGGTTCGGCGTCTTCCAGCCGGCCCTGGTCGAGATTCCACCAGGCGAGGCCGCCGAGGGAGTACGCGAGGACGGGCAGGTTGTCGCCGGAGGCGGCGGACGAGATCGAGATGGCACGCTCGAACAGTGGTCCCGCCCGGTCGTACATCCTCACCGACTGATACAGGGATCCGAGAGCCGCGGCGCTGCGGGCGACGAGCAGGTGCTTGTCGCCGAAGAATGCGCGGCGGATCTGGAGCGAGCGAACGAAGGGATCCTCGGCTTCGGCGTACTTGCGCTGGCCGGCGTAGACGCGCCCGAGCAGGTACAGAGTCGTCGCCAGTTCGGGAGAATTGACGTCACCCGCGCGTTCGCGAGCTTCCAGGCATTGCACCAGTATCGGTTCCGCTTTCTTGTACTGGCCCATGCGGTAATACGAGAAGCCGTGCAGCCCGGTCGCCGAAGTCACGCTGATGTGTCCCGCACCGAGCTTTTTCTGCCGAATCGAGATGGCGCGCTGAATCTGCGGTGCGGCCTCGTCGTATCTGTCCTGCGCGATGAGGATCCTCGACAGGTTGATCAACGCATCCGCCACCTGGAGGTGGTTTCGGCCGTACTTCTCCTCGGTGGCGGTGAGCCGGGCCTCGGCCGCCTGGGTGACAGTCCTGTATTGGCACGCCTCGACGAAATCCAGCCAGCTATGCATTTCCGCGTTGGAGACTCCGCCCGCCGCGTATGCCGCCGGGGCGAACAGAATGGCCACAAACGCGGCGATCAGCAGCGTTCCCGGCCCGGTAAGTGACGACGACCTCATGATTTCCTCGCTTGTTTGAGACAGTTGATCCCGGTGGCCGATGCAATTTCCGGTCCAGAGGGAAATGCGGGGACCGGGCACGCTATCGGACGTAATTTCAAGGATTTGAACAGGTTGTCATGTTTCGGGCGTTGCAGATCGAATTACCGGACAAAAGAATCGGTATAATTGTTGACTTATCCTTGGCTATTTGGCTTATTTGCCAAGAATGGGTAATCCGATCCAAGGAGGACTGAAGTGGAGAAAAAGACACGGGTGCGCAACGAGGCGCGCTCGAGGATTCTCAAGGCGCTGGCGCACCCGACTCGGTTGTTCATCGTCGACGAACTGTCCCGGAGCGAGCGATGCGTGCGGGATCTGACCGTCATGGTGGGCGCCGATGTCTCGACCGTGTCGAGGCACCTCAACGTCCTCAAGATGGAAGGGATCGTCGGCGACGAGAAGCGCGGTACGCAGGTGTTCTACAGGCTTCGAATGCCGTGTGTACTCAATTTTTTTACGTGCATGGAATCGGTAATCGAGGCGCGCGCGCGCGAACACCTGGAATTGCTCGACCCATAGCCCGACAAGGGGACCCGACGACATGCGAACACCGAAGCAGGGGACAGAACCGGTCGACTGGCGCCGCGAGTGGATAGTGCTGGTCCTCGTGGCGGGTGTCTTTCTGGCCGCCTTCTGGTTTCCCGTCGGGAAACTCGGCTTTGGAGGACCGGCGCGCGAGTCGATCGAGCTGGTCCGCTGGTATGCCCGCGAACACGTACTCCTGTGCCTGGTGCCGGCGTTTTTCATCGCCGGGGCGATCGCGGTATTCGTCAGCCAGGGCTCGGTGGTCCGCTATCTCGGCGCCGGCGCGAACAAGTTCGTCGCGTACGGGGTGGCGTCGGTGTCGGGGACGATACTCGCCGTCTGCTCGTGTACCGTTCTGCCGTTGTTTGCCGGCATCTACCGCCGCGGCGCCGGCCTGGGGCCGGCCACGGCGTTTCTTTACTCGGGTCCCGCGATCAACGTGCTGGCGATCATCCTCACCGCGCGGGTGCTTGGAATGGAGATCGGGGTCGCGCGTGCCGTCGGCGCAGTCGTATTCAGCGTGGTGATCGGTCTTCTGATGAGTCGCATCTTCCGCGACGGTGCTTCCGGAGGCGGGGCGTCGGTGCCGGTCGAAGGGAACGAAAGGCCACTCTCGCGCACGATGCTGTTTTTTGCCGCGCTGGTCGGATTTCTGGTATTTGCGAACTGGGGCGCCCCCGCCGGGAGTTCCGGCTGGTGGAACGCGGTCTACTCGTACAAATGGGTGGTCACGGCCTTGTTCGCCGCCGCCATCGCCGCCATGGTCGGCACCTGGTTCAACCGCGGTGAAGTCCGCGAATGGGTGGACGCTTCGTGGGGATTCGCCCGGCAGATACTGCCGCTGCTGCTGCTCGGCGTATTTATCGCCGGGGCGCTGCTGGGCCGGCCGGGGTCGGACGGTTTGATCCCGTCGCACTGGGTGAGCCGGGTTGTCGGTGGCAACTCGCTGACGGCCAACCTGCTGGCGTCGATAGCGGGTGCGTTCATGTATTTCGCCACGTTGACGGAAGTGCCCATTCTCCAGGCGCTGATGGGGGCGGGCATGGGCAAGGGCCCCGCGTTGGCGCTACTGCTGGCGGGACCGGCGCTGAGCCTGCCCAACATGCTGGTGATCCGTTCGGTGATGGGGTGGCGCAAGACCGTCGTTTATATCTTGCTCGTCGTGGTGATGGCGACGGCGAGCGGGTTCTTCTATGGCGCCGTCTTCGCTTAGGTTTTCGCATGGAAAGGACGCCGAAATGAAAAAAATCCAGGTGTTGGGGCCAGGGTGCCCCAACTGTGAAAAGCTCGTGAACAACACTGAAACCGCCGTGGCCGAACTCGGGATCGACTGCGATGTCGAAAAGGTCACCGACATCGTGGAGATTACCAATTTTGACGTCATGCTTACGCCCGCGATCGTCGTCGACGGTGTTGTCAAGTCGAGCGGAAAGGTGCTGTCGGTGGATCAACTGAAGGAGTTGTTGTCGAAATGAACGCCAGAAAAATAGTTATCGGAGTGCTCGTCGTGTTCGTCGTGGCGAGTGTCGCCTGGATGGTGTACGGAGAAATGCGCAAAGGTGGCGAATCGCCAGCCGGCGGTGTCGCGACCATCCCCGATCGGGAAGGGCGATTCGTGATTGCCTACTATTTCTATGGCGACAAGAGGTGCAACACCTGCCGGACGATCGAGGCGTATGCCGCCGAAGCAATCGCAACCGGATTTGCCGGCAGTATTGACAGCGGCGAGATGGTGTGGCAGGCGGTCAATGTCGACGCGCCGGGGAACGAACACTTCGTCGACGACTACATGCTGGCCTCGAAGACGGTCGTCCTGGTGGAGGTCGTCGACGGCGAAGAAACGAAGTGGGAGCAACTCAACAAGGTATGGGAACTCGTCGATGACAAGGACGCTTTCGTGGAGTACGTCCAGGAATCTACCGCCGAATTCGCGGGGATCTGACGGCATGGAATCTCTTCCCGCAATCGGTGCCGCCTTGTGGCTGGGTATCCTCACCTCGATCAGCCCGTGTCCCCTTGCGACCAACATCGCCGCCGTCTCCTACATCGGTAAGCGCGCCGCCAATCCGAGGCAGGTCGTGTGGTCCAGTGCTCTCTATACGCTGGGAAGAACGCTCGCCTATCTGTTGCTCGGCGCGCTGCTCGTGAAAAGCCTGATCTCCGCTCCTTACGTTTCCAACCTGTTGCAGAACTACATGAACAAGATTCTGGGGCCGCTGCTGATCGTTGTCGGCATGTTCCTCCTCGGACTGCTCGGCGGCGGCGCGGCAATGCCGATGCCCGGCGAGCGGCTGCGGGAAAAGGCAGGTAGAATGGGACTGTTTGGCGCCGTACTGCTCGGCGCACTGTTCGCGCTGGCGTTCTGTCCGGTGTCGGCGGCGCTCTTTTTCGGAAGTCTCGTCCCGCTGGCTGTACGGCACGAGTCGGTACTGGTACTGCCGGCGATCTACGGAATCGGCACCGCGCTCCCGGTGGTAGCGTTCTCGATCCTGCTTGCCCTGGGTGTCCGTTCGCTCGCGAAGACGTTCTCTACCATCGCCGCCGTCGAGCGCTGGGCGCGCCGCGTGACCGGCGTTGTATTCATCGGCGTTGGCGTCTACCTCTCGCTCGTCAATATCTTCGGGCTTTTCAGCGGATAGCCCCATACCCGCCGCCGCCCGGCGTCTCCAGCACCAGACGGTCGCCGGGAGACGCCTCGCAACCGTCGACCGACGAGAGGTCTCGTTCGTTTTCTCCGTGAATGAACCGCACCCGTGCCGGCCGGCCCGGCAGTCCGCCGGCGAGACCGTACGGCCCCTCGATCCGGTGCTGCCCCAGCACCGACAGCGACATTTCTTCGAGAAACGTCAGTTCCCGGACGACGCCGTCACCCCCGCGGTGGGCCCCGCGGCCGCCCGATCCCGTGCGGTTCGCGAAGCGATCGACGCGGACGGGGTAGCCGAACGGAAGAGCACACCTCTG
>CBDUWU010000165.1:0-7857 GCA_965371015.1 uncultured bacterium
CGAGAGCGGGACCGATGACGCCGGAGAAGCGCGCTGCGGTTCTCGCCAATCCCTTGAGCCGGGACGATAGCGAGCCGGTTCAACTCATCGGCACGAACGGGCGCCGGATCATTGGGCGCCTCGACGTCATCACCGGCGCCGGTGTGGAAGGCGTCGGCAACGGCCTGTTCTGGTGGCGATGCCCCCAGGATCCGGCCGCGGGCAAATGGGATCGTTTCCTGATTGCGCCGCCGGACGAATCCACGGGCGAGGAATACGCGCCTCACGACATTTTGATAGCCGACATCGACCAGGACGGCGTCGAGGACGTGGTGATCGGCGGTTCATCCAACCAGGGGGTATACTGGCTGCGGATCCCGTCGGATCCGACGAAAACGAGTGAATGGAGACTGTATCCAGTAGGCGGGCCGCGCGGCTACGCGTTTGCGGGCACGGACATCGGTGATATCGACGGCGACGGGCGGCTCGATATTATCCGTTCGGATACCTGGTATCGGGCAGTCGGTCCGGTTGAACAGCCACGCTGGGAAGCACACTTGTACGGGCTGGTCACGGTGCCGCCGTCTAACATCGAGCTCTACGACGTCGACGGCGACGGGCGGTTGGACATCGTCGCCGCCTCCGGCCACAATCCCTCCAGGGGAGAGGTGTACTGGTACAAGTCCGCTGCGGATCCTGCCCAGCCCTGGTGGCCGAAAAGAATAGGTCACGGCCTGGCGGCGCCTGAGAATCTGGTCGTGTTTGAAGGTCTTGACGGCCGCGTGGAAGTCATCACCGCCGAGCTGGATTACGAGAACAGGAAGAGGAAGGAAAGAGCGGTCGTGTGGTTTACTTCGGCTACCAAGGGCGAAGAGTGGGAAGGAATCGTGCTGTACAGCGGGAAGAACTTTCACATGATGCGGGCGGCCGACCTGGATAACGACGGCGACCTCGACCTCTATGCCGCTTCGTTCGAGGAAAAGAACGGCTATGCTCACGTCGACTGGTTCGAGAACATCGCCGGGTACGGGGCGAAATGACTCCAGGTCAAATGTCGACGTCGGGCACCGAAACCCCCATAGAAATCTTCAACGTTGCCGATGGTGTTCCCGTGTACACGGGCGCGCAGCGCATCGTGAACGTCGTGGGCCGCCTGCGCGAACCGGACGCCGTCGAGTCTCTCGGGTACTCGCTCAACGGCGGGCCCGAACGCCCCGTGTTCTTCAAGATCGCCGGTGCGATCGCCCAACGGCTGCTCCACATTGGGGATTTCAATATCGACACCATCGACCGCGAGCAACTACGGCCTGACAACACGCTGGTCGTCACCGCATCATTGCGCGACGGGGGCCGGGAGGAGCGAGTCTGGCGCTTTCCGGCGGCGGCCGGAGAAAGCCCCCCGGATTACCGTCTCGCCCTGCACGATGTCGAGCATCCTCAACAGGTGGCCCAGGTCGTGGACGGCCGCTGGCGCGTTGCGGGCGATGCGACCGGTGACCGCTGGCTGGAAATCGCGGACGAAGACGCGGGGCTGGACAGGGTCATTTTGTTCGGCCGCGACGACCTGGGAACGGGCTACACCATCCGGGCCCGGCTCATGGTCACGTCGTGGGTCGGGAATCTCCATAACGTCGGACTGCTGTTCAAGTGGAATCCCCACCTCCAGGGCGACGGCACACACCTGCCCAGCCAGTGGAGTACCGGACTGGGGTATTACTACTCACACTGCCCCGGTTTGCGCATCCGTTTCGGTGTGGACGTTCACACGAACGCGGAGGGCCGGAAAATCGGCGACCACGTTCTGGCGGAAGCGACACTGTCGCACTGGCGGTATTGGGCGAGGCGCGTCGGGCGCCGGTTCCTGGGAGAGAGACCTGGCTTCGAGCAGGTTGCACCCGGAGTGCCGTACAACTTCGAGCTTCGGATAGAGGACGGTGTGCACGCACTTAACGTTTGGAAAGCCGGGCGGCCAAAACCGCGCCCCCGGGTTGTCGTAAACAATCCCCCGCAACTGCTCGATCGGGGCGCCGCCGGGATCATCGCCCACCGCTGCGGAGTCCGCGTGTTCGATTTCGCGGTGGAAACCGGATAGAGAGAGAGTCCGTCACATGACGATGCGGCAAAAAACATTTCGTTCGGGCATCGCCGTGACGGTGTCGTCGCTGGGCGTCCAGCTTGTGGGATTCGTATCCACGGTTATTCTTGCACGGCTGCTCGAGCCAACCGACTTCGGTGTCATGAGATCCGCGGCCATCCTCCTCGGCACGATGAATCTGTTCGCCGGCATGGGGATGGGGCCCGCCCTCATAGCCTCCGCGGAGGACACGGTACGGGGAGCCTACCACGCCATATTTACCACATTTTTCGGCGGGCTGGTATTGTCGATCCTGGTGTTCGTGTCCGCTCCGCTGCTGGCAGGGTTCTTCGAGAAAGACATCTTGACGCCGATCATCCGCTGGATGTCCGTCGGCGTTCTGTTGATCTCGCTGCGCATCATACCCAACGCAATTCTGGAAAAGGAGATGATGTTCGGACGCCGGATCATTCCGGACATCAGCGCCGGCTTGACCAGGATGATCATCGCCGTCACACTGGCCTTCGCCGGATACGGTGTATGGAGCCTGGTCGTCGCGTGGATTGCCGAACGATTCGTAGCGTTTATCGTCACGATGCTGGTGTGCCCGACGCTGGCGTGGCTGGAGCGGCAACCGTGGGACAAAGGAATTGCCAGGGGGCTATGGCGGTTCGGCTTCACGCAGGTGCGAACGGGAATGGTCCAGTACGCCTACAACAACGGCGACGGGCTGATCGTGGCCAAGGTGCTGGGGACGGCCTCGCTCGGTTTCTACACGCAGGCGCAGTCACTGTCCAACCTCCCCATCACAAACATCTCCCAGGTCGTCAACAGCGTTCTCCTCCCCGCGTACGCGAAGATCCGGGACGACAAGGACCGCCTGTCGAACGCGTTTCTGTCGTGCTTTCAGTTCGTGTCGGCCCTGACGATTCCGATTTCAATGGGTTTGTTCATCATGGCCCCGGAACTGATCATTTTCTTCATCGGCGAAAAGTGGAGCGACTCGATCGTGATCCTGCAGGTGTTCACGCTGATGGGCTTCCTGAGGCCATTGTCGGGCTCGACTTCGCCGTTGTTCCTCTCGCTGCAGAACCCGCACTACAACCTGAGAACGGCCATAATCCAGGGTGTCACGATGTTCGTGTTCATCGCGTTTTTCATCCAGTGGGGCGCGGTCGGCGTCGCCGCCGCGGTAGTGAGCGCCTTCGCCCTCGGTTTCATTCACAACATATACCTGGCGTGTTGGAAGTGCGGACTGTGGATCAGGCCGAAGGACATTGTCGCCCGGGTGTGGCCGGTGGTCGTGTCCACGGCCATTATGGTCGGCGTTGTCCATCTCCTCAAACGACCGTTTCTGTCGGTGGTGGGTGGAGAGCATAACGCGGTCTCGTTGATCGCGCTCATACTGGCGGGCGTGGTGACCTACCTTGTGTCACTGGTTTTTTTGAAGCGGTCGTTGCTCATCGACATTCTCGAGCTGGTGTCCTCGTCAATGGGCGGCCGGAATTTGTTTAAACACAGAGCTTTGCGCCCGATAGCCCGATTCCTGACCCGCCCTGAGGCGGGCGCCGGAATGAAAAAAGGCTACCCCGACGGTTTTCCCGAGGGGATTCTGGAGGAAGCGGTGCGGGAACGCGGTGGCGGCGCAGTTGCCGGAGTCCGCTACCGGCACCTGTCGGGTTGGAAGAAACGGGGGGCGTTTCGTCTGGTCGCCAAAGACGATCGGAAGCGGGACTGGGGGTTCATTTACAAGAACGTAATCTACGACGAACACGAGATAGCTGCTCTCAAGGGCCTTCCCCTGTCTCCCGGACCGCCCGAGTACGCGTTGTATTGCTCGGCCGATCACAGAATGCGTGAGTTCTTACCGGATGTTTACGCCAGCCGGGAGGTCGTTCCCGACACCAATTACTGGTATCTCCTGGAGGACCTCTCGCCCGAGTACACGACGAGCGACGATGTGAACAAGATCCTGTTTCTGTGCGAGAAGCTTCCGGACATCCATGCCGCCATCGGCGGCTGCATGGACGCCCACCTGCGGGAACGGGTGCTGCAATTCGACAGGGAGTTCTCGCTCCAGCTGTTGCCATACGCCAGTGACAATCTGAAACGGCTCGCCCGCGAGAAAGAGGTGTCGGGTCTGCACGAGCGACTCGCAAAGTGGGAGCAACTGGCGGATACGTACGGCGGCATGTTGGAAGAGATTTACTCCGCGAATGCACTGGCACCCATTCACGGCGACTTGAACGTCACCAACGTGATGTTCCACCGCAACGACAATAGCCGCTTCAAACTAATCGACTGGGAATGGTTGGGCTTCGGGTTGCCGCACTCGGAACTCGCGTCCCTCTTGAAGGCTGTCCCCCCCCAACTCGAGGCCAAAGCCCTCTCGACCTACCGGCTCGCGAGTGGTCTGGAAAGCGATCCCGCCTTCAAACGAGTCTACCTGTGGTGCAAGATGCAGAGAGGAATTTTCGACGCGGGGTTTTTCGCGCGGCAGATTACCGACGGCCAGGGAAAAACGACGCTCAACCTCGAACGTCACCTTTCCAGGGCGCTCGATCGCGCCCACACCGCCTTGCACGACCTTGAAAGCGCCTAGCCGTCGCAGAAGCCGCAATCTTGCTTCACTTGGCAGGCCCTAATGAAAAATAGATTTACTCCCAACGGAATTCTAAAATGAACTTCAAGGAGCGAGTTCCCTTCGGCAGGACGGGATTGATGGTGAGTCGGATCGGGTTGGCGTCGGGCTACGGCGTACCCACCGCCGCCATCGAGAAGGCGTTTCATGAGTACGGCGTCAATTACCTGTGGCTGTCCGTTTTCATGCCGCGTGGCATGGTGCGGGCCATCCGCAATCTCGCCCCCGGGCACCGGGACGAGATGCGCATCGTGCTGGCCTGGCCGGCCTTCGGCAGCTTTTTCCTGCAGAAATATGTAGAGCGCTGGCTCAAGAAGCTCAAGATCGAGCAGGCCGATCTCATGGTCATTCAAGGTGTGGGCAAACCTCCAGGCCAGAAGCTCGTCGACCGCATACATCGTCTCAGGGAGAGCGGCAAGGTGCGCTTCGTGGGCATGTCCAGCCATGAGCGGCCCCTCTTCGGCAGGATCGCCCGCGGAGAGGTGAAGGCGCCGGTGGACTTCTTTCAGGTCCGCTATAACGCGGTGCACTCAGGAGCCGAACAGAACATCTTCCCCCACCTGCCCCGGGAAAACCGGCCGGGCATCGTGGTCTTCACCGCCACCTGCTGGGGCAAGCTCCTCAAGCCCAAGCTCATGCCGGCAGGCGAGCGCCCGCTGGCCCCAGCCGACTGCTATCGCTTCGTTCTATCCCATCCCGACGTGAACGTCTGTGTCACGGGCCCCTCCACCGCAGCGCAGATGGAGGACAATCTCAAGGCCCTGGACGCCGGGCCCCTCGACGAGGAGGAGATGGCCCGCGTCCGGCGCATCGGCAAGCACATCTACGAAACTAAAGGCACGCCCCCACTCCTGGCCCGATGATTCCGGTGGCTTCCCCAACGAAACAGCGCTCGAACCCCGGGTCTCAAACTCACTGATAGCCGGGTCCGCCAAACTCGTTCCGAAAAGATTGCCAACCGACTTTCAAACGGGCCATCAACTTCCTGAAGCCGGGCTCGTTGCGAATTGGCGCAAAATGAGGATCCTGGCTGAACGCCGGATAGTTCGGCATGCCCGCTTCGGCCGCGCGAGCCAGGCCACGAACGGCTTGATCGGTCTCGCCGATCGTCGCGAGAGCCGCCGACACGACGTGATACGTGTGGTGGGCGTGCGATACTGATTGCTGGTTCTCGAGGGCCGCACGGACGATATCATTCGACCGTTTCCGCTCGCCCCGTTTTGCCCATAACAGCGCTTCGGACGCCTGTAACATTGAATCGTCGCCGAGCGTCTCCTTCGCCGATTTGATCGCCGACTCCGCTTCTGCGAACCGATCACAATAGAGTAACGCAATCGGAAAGAACAACCTGCCAAAGGGAAACGCCGGATCTCTAGCAAGGACCTCGCGTATATTTTCGAGACACCCGTCGCCGTCACCTTTCCAGCCGAGGGTTTCTCCGTGGACGAGACGCGCCATCAAGTCGTCGCTCTGCGTGTTGAGAGACGCTCCCGTGATCGCAAGAGCCTCATCGTGCAGTCCGACGTGCGACAGCACAATTCCTCGCCAGAAGTGTGCATCGGCGGGGCAGGACGGCATGCAGCACGCCTTTCCGAGATCGCGGAGAGCGTTGGCGTGCTGAAACCCGTGATGGGGCGACCACAGCATTCGCCCGCGCGCCGACCAGGCTTCCGCATTGTCGCCGTCGAGCGCCAGCGCCCGATTGACGGCCTGGTCCGCATCGACGAGCCACTTCGCGTCGGGGTCGAACATCACACCCAGATTCACGAACCCCACTGCAAGCCGCGCCCAGGCACTCGCAAAATTCGGGTCCAACTCTACGGCCGAACGCAACATGTCGATCGCCCCGCGTGTGGCATCCTCGGAGTAGCGAAGCATGCGCTCACTCCCCCGAAGAAAAAGCTCGTAGGCTTGCGGGTTGTCGGTTGGCGGGACGTGCGCTGGACTGTCATTGGACCCCACCCCCATCGCTTCACCAAGGACGTCGGACAACCGGTCCTGGAGCCCGAAGAGGTCGTCCATGTGACCGTCCAACTTCACCGATACCATCGTGGAGTCGGTGACCGCGTCCCAAGCCTGAATCTGAACCCTAACGTCGGGTCCCAGCTTCTGAATACTTCCCTCGACGACAACAGTCACATTGAGCTCTTTCGCGACGCGCCTCGCGTCGATCTGCCCCTCCGCGTACCGCACCACAGCGCTCGTCGGCCGAACAACGAGATCCTCGTTGAAACTCAATCCGTGCGAGACTGCCTCAGCGAGCGCCAAGCTGAGAAAATGGTATTCCGCCTCCCCTGACAACATTTTGAATGGAGCAACCGCAACCGCGCGCCCCTCTCTTATAACCAGGGGCGGTTGACTCGTGGGATCGGCGACACCGGCGCTGACGTCGGCGAGCAAGTCGGAGACGTCTCGATACCGACGCGACGGATCCTTCTCCAGCGCCTTCTCGACAACTGCGACCAAAGCCTCCGGAATATCGCCGCGCAGACTCGTGAGCGGTGGCGAGTCTTCGTTGACGATCTTGTACACGACGGCCTGTTCGTAATCGCCCTGGAAAGGCAAATCCCCGCCGAGCATCTCGTAGAGCACGACGCCGAGCGACCAGATATCGCTGCGGTGATCTACATCCTGGCCCGTAGCCTGTTCGGGGCTCATATAGGCGGCGGTTCCCACGGTCGTCCCCGTTCGCGTCACGCGCGTCGCTCCGATCGCCGTGGCCAATCCAAAATCCAGAATCTTCACCGCACCGTCGGTCGTAATGAAAAGGTTCGCCGGCTTGATATCACGGTGAACGATCCCTTTGCCGTGCGCGCTGGCCAGTCCCCGGGCCACCTGCATCGCCAGGTCTCGCGCTTCGAGCACCTGGAGCGGTCCGCGGGCAATCCGCTCTTTGAGGATCTCCCCGTCGTAGCATTCCATGCAGATGAATACACGACCGTCGTCAGTTTCGTCGATGTCATGGATCGTGCAGATGTTGTCGTGCTGGAGGGCGGATGCCGCCCGGGCTTCTCGTAGAAAACGGGTCCGGGCGGCGGTGTCGCTCGCCAACTCGGGTGGCAGAAACTTCAGGGCGACGGTACGCCCGAGCTTGCTGTCCTCGGCCTTGTAGACGACACCCATGCCGCCCTCGCCGAGCTTGGAGAGCATCTTATAGTGGGAT
>CBDUWU010000166.1:0-7854 GCA_965371015.1 uncultured bacterium
AACACTTCGCGGCCGCGGAAGCGTTTGCCGACTTCGACCGGATCGTTGTGCCCGCAGAGGAAAGCTACGCGGCCAACTGCCTCTCCGTCAACGGAACCATCGTACTGTCCGCCGGCTTTCCGCGCACCAGAGAACTCGTCGCAGGGCGGGGGTTTCCCGTCGAGCAGCTCGAGATGACGGAATTCCGCAAAGCGGGCGGAAGCCTGACCTGCCTGTCGATTCTTCTTTAATCAGAAAACCGAAGAGCTTTTTATTTCAAAAGAACCATTTTGCGGGTATTGGTGTAGCCCGGCATCACCAGCCGGTAGAAATACACGCCGGTGCCTACCTGGTTTCCGGAACTGTTGGTGCCGTTCCAGCGGACCTGGTGGCGTCCGGGGGGGTGCATGCCGTCGGCCAGCGTCCTGACCCTGGCGCCGGTGACGTCATAAACGGTCAGCGAGGCCATGCGCGCGGCGCCCTCGGGCACGTAGTACGTGATGGTCGTGACCGGGTTGAACGGGTTGGGGATGTTCTGTTCGAGTCCCGCGCGGATCATCGCCACGGGATCTTCCGTGACCGCCGTCGGCATCGTGTAACCAATACAGGCATTGTGGTGTGAGTTGGCCTTGAACTCCGGCCACGGACACGCCGCCGGATCGTACGGCTGGTCGAAATCCCACGCATAGACGGTCCTGTCGTAACCCACGGCGACGATCTCGATGTCGCCGTCGCCGTCGAGGTCGGTCACGGTGGGCGTGCCGCGAAACGCATTCTGCGACGAGAGCGGGAATCCGTCGAGGAGATTACCTCCCGAATCGAACGCCTGGATCAGCTTTGTTTCGTCGCCGATGATGATGTCGGGCATTCCGTCGCCGGAGACGTCGGCGATGATCGGCGAAGACTCGGTGTAGGAAGTCGTCGAATAATCGATGGGAAAGCCGGGCATGTTCGCGCCGTTGTGCCGCCAAACTTCCAGCTTGCCGTTGGAGGCGGGGTAGACGACTTCGAGCATGCCGTCTCCGTCGAGGTCTCCGAGCGAAGGCGTCGGATTGAAGAACAGGGTCATGTGCGCCCACTTCGACCACAGCAGCGTTCCGGTATGCGAATACGCCCGGACGTTGGATGTGTTTTTCACCGTGCACACGATTTCGAAGTCGCCGTCGTTGTCGAGATCGCCGACGGCGACGCCGCCTCCGGCGAAATCACCCAGTTCGACCGGCCATCCGGGCACATTTGATCCGTCGCCGTTCAGGACGTAGAGTGTCGAGTCCTGGGTCCCGATGATGATTTCGTCGGCGCCGTCGCCGTCGATGTCGCAAACGGCCGGCATCTGGTAGTGCCACCACGGTGTGTCGGGAAAGCGGTAGAAAACGCCGTCGGTCCCCGGGTCGCCGTCGCCGTCGCGGACCTCCTGTCCGTCGTGGTGCCACGCGTACATTATCGCGTCCTGGTCGATGGCGATGATCTCGAAGTCGCCGTCGCCGTCGAGGTCACCCACCACCACGCCGGCGCGGACGGCGTACGACGTCGACTTCGGCCATCCCGGCAGTACGGCGCCCGTGTAGTCGAAGCAGAACACTTGTCTCGACGTGAGGGTCGCCGCGACAATCTCGAGGCCCGGCTTGTTGTCGAGGCGAGCCAGAGCGGCCGGGCCGACGTAGTCCTGTCCCAGGGTGGAAAAAACGCCCCACGTCTGAAGGTTGTCGTCGCCGTCGCGGACCTCCTGTCCGTCGTGGTGCCACGCGTACAACTCATCGTTGCCCACGATGACTTCGACGTCGCCGTCGCCGTCGATATCGCCGATGGCCGGCGAGTTGGACGACTCCATGGGTAGTTCGTTGGGCCACCCGTACTGCATCGGGGGCGTGGTTGTAGCACTCGCTTCAGGGGAGACGGGGCTTTCGTTTCCCGACTCGTCGATGGCGGCCACCACGTAGTAGTAGCGCGTACTCGGCGTCAATTCGATGTCGGTGAACGTCGTGTGCTCGACCAGGTCGCGTGTCGCCTGGACGTACGGACCGCCGGCCGTGGTCGAGTGATAAACCCGGTAGCGGTCGACGTCGGGGCTGGGGCTGGCGTCCCACCACATGTAGATCCGGTCCTCGCCGAGGCTCGTGTCGAATTGCAGGTTGCCCGCCGCGATCGGTTCCCTGAATTCAACCGTGTCGGCGATCGCGCGTCCCCAGCCATCCGTAACGACGATTTCCAGGTAATTGAACGTCAGTGTGCTGGTCTCGGAGAGGCGGAATCCCGCCGAGTTTTCGAGCGCCGACATCGAATTTATGTCGGCGAAGACGTCGAGGCTGTCGACAAGTACGAAACCGGCGGCGAGGTCGGTGATCGTGGCGGTCAGGCCGTACGCCGTTCCGCTGCCGTAATTCTTCACCAGATAATAGAGCCGGAAATCTTCGCCGTCCTCTATTATGCCGTCGCCGTCGCCAACGGGAGCCGAATCGTCGCGGCGGTGCGAAACGAATTCGAGCCCGGGTGCGTGGATCAGGCGTGTGAACGAGTCCGTCCATGTGCTGCCCGAAGTCGCCGTGACGAATACGTCGAATTCGACCGCCGTCTCGTCGGCCGCCGCCGCGTCGAACTCGACGCGCCAGCCTTCGACGGCCGTGAGGGAGCCGCCGGGCGGAACATTACCCACGAGGGCGACACTGTCGCCGATCGTCACGTGTGGACTGGCGCTTCTCAGTGTGAGAAAGGCCCAGCCCGACGCGGTGTTGCCCGTGTTGATCATCGTGGGCATCATTCCAACAGTCTCGCCCGCGTCGATGACGCCGTCGTTATTGCCGGCCAATTGACCGAGAGTGGAGTCGTGGACCGCCACGCCGTCGAAACTCAGATAGCTGTCCGGATCCTGCCCGACGTCTATCGATCCCCGGTATCGAGCGAGGTTGTGGCCGGTAGCCACGACGCTCACCGAACCGGGCGATTCGCACGTAAAGTCGAACGTCACCTGGCCGACGGCGTCCGTCAGCGCATACTGGTAATCGTCCGTGTCTTTCCACAGGCACACGAGCACCGATTCGGCCGGTGCCCCCGATGCCATCGCGGCGACCGTGATCGAGTTGGCGCCCATCGTTATCGCCGCGGGGTGGCTCACCTGCAGGGTGTCGACGGTTCCGGTCCAGAGGGGCATTTCCGGGTCCGCCAGGAGTGTGTAGATGAAATGCGTCCACCGGTCCGGGTTGTCCGCGAGCTCCGCCATCGGAGTTCTCGGCAGGCGCGAACGGGCAAAAGCCTCGCCGATTCTCGTCGCGCGCTCCTCGAATAACAGACGGGTGTACTCGTCCATGTAATAGATCGAGGCGTCGGGAAACGCGCTATCGTTGGAGCCCACGATAGAGACGGCGCCTCCATTCGGGTTTTCGAGGAAATGTTCGCCGAGACAGTCGTAGTCGAAGGCGACCGCCGTGCAGTTGAGCAGGTACATGTTGCTCAACCGGTCCCGGTTGGACAGCGTGTCGGCGTCGGCGATCACGACGTTGCCGTTACCGACGTGCATGTTGAAACGGAATCCGTGCCCGACGTGATACACGAGGTTGAACCCCGCGTTGAGCGAATCGACGGCCTGGTCGCGTGATTCGTGGATGGACCCCGGATACAGGTAATCCGTTTCGTAGGCCCGCGTAATGTCCATCGCGTTGATGCCGGGGTTGTTGTCGATGATGTATTCGGCCGTGTCGGCGCCGTTGGTGTCTATGTTCTGTCCCGGTTCCCACGGATACGGAAACAGCACTTCGGCGAGGAACATCAGCTTGTTGGTGTACGTCCGGTCGACGGGTGTCCTGTAGTTGATGATCTTCGAGATCATCACGTCGGCGTCGGAAACGCTCGAGGTCGGGAGGCGGCCGAGGTAAACCTCGGCGTACAGGTCGGCGTTGTCGCTGTAAAATCCGAACGGCGGTTCGCCCCAGACGTCGTCGTGGTCGGCGTTCCACGAGCCGTCGAGACCGGCGTAGTACAAGTCTACGGGGAGGAATCGTCCTCCGTAATAGTAAGTGTTGTAACAGTAGCGTGGCGGGATCTCTGGGGTGTCTCCTCCGAGCAATACCCAGGTGACCCCCCACTTCTGATAGGCGTCGCGGATGAAGAAGCGGATCGTCTCCTGGATGTCGACGCCGCGCCTGTGGTTGGCCAGGATCCACTCGACGGTGCGGATGACGGTGGGCACGCCTTTGGCCGTCTTCCAGTCGGCGAGCCGCTGGTAGGTTCCGGCGAGTTCGTCGGTCGTCACGATGAGGTACTCGACGGGGCTGCCCTCGAGCGACGGGGCGGCCGCCGGGTCGAACCGCCCGGACGGGGGAGCCGTGAGCGCGGGCCTGAAGGCGTCCACCGCGCGCGGGTTGGCCACGAGCGCCGATATCTCCCGTCGAATGGCGCCGATGCGCTCGGGAGACATTCTATGCGGCATGACGACGGTTTCGCCGCCACTCTGCGGTTGTGTCTCTACTGATATTTCGATGCGTTCATGAATCGTGAGCTTGCCGTCGTCGACCTGCAGGGGGAAGACGGCGAAGCTGGCGATCGCGTTGCCGTGCCAGTGTCCCGTGCCGAGATAGCGCACTGATACGGAGGGGAAAACGCCGTCACCGTCGCCCCCTAGGCGCGGCGGCGTCTGGACCGGCTCGGTGGCGGGGTCGCGCAACGGTCGTGCCGTCCGGGGTGTGAAAGACGTCGAGAGCACAGTGCCCGTGCCCGGCTTTGCGTCGAAGCTGGTAAATTCGTGGCCCGCCGGCAGTAACACGCGGAGTATCCGGTACGGTAACGCCGGGGCGCCATCGTCTGTCAGCACGGCGAAGTCACGCGTGCCGTCGCGCGGCGAATCGATCACGACTGACGACAGACCGTCGGTGGTCACGACGCGGACGTTATTTTTCGAAAGGGCGGACGTCACCGTGGTGGTTGCGGCAATCGCGACCAGTGGTGACGAGATAACCAACAGTATCAGGGGGACTGTCAGAACCAGCCGGTGAAATCGCGCGGGGCATACCCGCATAATATCCCTCACAGTCTGTGTGGCGACGGAGTGGTGTAAATATTCGGGATCCGACCGAGTGAACTGCTAGATTACAAACAAGTTATAATGATACAGCCTGTACAGGGGAAAGTCAACCGCGGCAGAGGGGCGCGATGCCCTCTGCCGCAGAAAATAACGCCGTCCAGTGTGCGCCACAAGCGCTATCTGGTCAGCGCGGGTCCAGCGGAACGTCGAAAGTAATTGCCCGCCGCTTTCCGGCGGCGGCCCACCCCGGGGCCGCCACCAGCACGCCCGAAATACGGCCGGGTATTTCCAGCGACACGCGGGAGCGCTTGAGGAAGAGGTCGAATCCTCCGCGCCGGGAGGTGAAGATCTGCCTGGCGGAGTGCTCGATCGCGTCTGACTCCCGCGGGAAAAAAGTGCATTCGTGGATTTCGGCGGCGTCGGGTGCGGTCGATCGAATCTCCAACACGTAGCGCTCCTCGTCTTCGACGAACGCCTGTACCCGCCACCGTGCCGCCGGTCGCGGGTGCCCGGCTCGTGCCGCCTCGAACTTCGTGCTCCACTTCTCGTCCGGTTCCGGTGACGACGAACGCACCGGCAACATAATCGATACTTCCGCCTGTCCCTGCACATTCGTTTCGCCGCACGCCAGCCAGTCGACCTCGGCTCCGATCTTGATGCGCCCCGTCGTCTCCAGACCGGCAGGCGGCGTGACTCGCGCGATCAGCAGGAGCGACGTGTCATACCCGTATATGACCACCGGCCCGATGGCGTACCGGCTCGGGAACGGCCACATGATCTCGGTCGCGACAAAACCGTCGGGCAGTAACCACGCTGTTGACGGCGCCAGGCCGGCATCGCCCGGGTTGATCCAGTTGACGCGCCACCCGGGTTTGATGTCCAGGTGGATGCCGATCCAGAAAGGGGTTCCGGGGCGAATCGACTCGACATTTGCAACGAGCCGGGCGTCGACATAGTCATTTTGAGAATCGGCGGTGGCGGCAGGGGGATGCAGCGCGGCGAGTATCAAAGCAGCGTAGAGGACACCAGAGTACCTTCTGTGCCGTGTTCGTTTCATGGTGCGTGGAATGATAGTCGGTGGGGCCGCCGCGTGCAAGGTGATTGCGTCGCGTGTCCCGTCACATCCCGCGAGTTCCAGACAGGCCCGCGCCCCGCCGATGCCGCATACGGACGCATGAAAATCGATGCGCCGCCGTGGAGGCGCGACGGCCACCGAGGCGCAATTCTCACCGCTTCGAGACAGTATGCCGTCGTTTGAGCCTGTCTGACAGGCAAAAACGGACGGCGAAGAACCGAGCCATCGCCGGCGCACACTTCTTGCTGCACGCGTGGTGCTCTAAATCCCCAACATAGCGCCGTTGAGGCGCGCCCCGGGTTCGACACGGCAGCCTGAAGGAGTCACTTCATGCAATGCACCATCGGCTTCGCCACCCGCGAGGGATATCTCCGTGCTGTTCTGTCCGTCACTATTATCGCTGTTTTCTGCGCCATCCCCGTGATGTCCACCGGGCAGACGGCAAAGGCGCCTATGTCACCGGCCGCCGGGCAGACGAAGGTGTTCTTGTTCAACCTGAGTCCGGCCAGGACTTTTTCTGTCGTCAAAAACTCAGTCCTGTTCGCCACGATCAACTCGTCACAGGAGGGAACGGTTGTCTACGCCGACGTAGCCGCGCCGGGCGACGAGTACCGGGTGGCCGAGAGCGGCGCCAACCCGCAGCCTCCGTCGCCGCCGTCGGGGGTGGCCGCCAGCGGTGACGACTCGGGCTGCGCGACGGTCCAGTGGGATCCGAACCCGGAACTGGACGTCGATTTCTACCGGGTTTACCGCGGCACGGCGCCGTCGTCTTACGGCGACTCCCTCGACGTGACGGGTTCGACCGGCGCTTTGTTCTGCGGACTGCCGGACGGGAACTACTACATTGTGGTGCGTGCCCACAATACGGCGGGGATGTTGAGTGCATTATCGCAAGAGGCCAATGCCTCCGTCTCGAACGGTAACACTCAACCCCCGCCGGCACCGTTGCTCGTCGACGCCAGCGAAGGCGAGAACGGCAGTATCGACCTCTCGTGGATCCCCAGTGGATCTCCTGATGTCGTCGGGTACGTGGTCGATTACGGTTCGGAGTCGGTCGCGGGTGGCGCCGCGTCCTATGAACACTCGGTGGACGCCGGCAACGGAGCGTCGTACTCGATCGAAGGCCTCCAGGACGGGACGTGGTACGTGGCGGTACGCTCAAAGAACTTTGCCGGGATGTTGAGCGCGTACTCGGCCGAGGAATCGGTCACGCTCGTTCCGACGGCCGTGTTCATCACCGCGTTCAGCGCTCGAGACGTGGCGACGGGGGTCGAACTGGCGTGGGAAATCTGGACCGACGAAGAGCTTCGCGGATTCCACGTTTACCGCGCTCTGGACGGCGATCCCGACGAAACCCTTCTCAACGGCGGAAGGCTCATAGATCCGGCGCGTACGTCCTGGGTCGACACGGACGTTGAACCGGCGACGACGTACTGGTACAAGTTCGGCGTTGTGGGCGAGGACGGAGTCGAGCATCGGTCGCAGGCCGAACGGGTCACCACCCGGGCCTGGTCGATGTCGCTCGAACAGAACGTCCCCAACCCGTTCAACCCGGCGACGTCGATTTCGTTCATCGTCCCCAAGCCGTCCCGGACCCAACTCGTCGTCTACGACGTTACCGGCGCAATGGTCCGCCGTCTCGTCGGTGGAGTGTCGCCGGCGGGCCGGCACAGCGTGAACTGGGACGGTACCAACAACGCTGGCGAGCAGGTGAGTTCGGGGACGTATTTCTATCGTCTGACGGTGGGGAAACGCAGCGCGACGAGAAAGATGCTCTTGCTGAAGT
>CBDUWU010000167.1:0-7804 GCA_965371015.1 uncultured bacterium
GTGGTTGGGGCGCCGGTGGGCGACCGGCGGAGTGTGAAGAAATTTCACATATGCCCGGAACGCTTGAGGGGGAGCCGGCCGCCGGCCGTCGAAGGGGCACTTTGAACTGGCCCGGCGTACGTCCGAGCGGGTAACGTTGCCCCCATGAACGCCATCCTCGACGCCATCAACGGCGTGATCTGGGGCAGGGTCCTCATCTACCTCCTCCTCGGCGCCGGGCTCTTCTTCACCCTCCGCACCGGTTTCGTCCAGTTCCGCCACTTCGGACACGTGTTCTCCGTAATGCGCCGGAGCCTGAGGGCCGAAAAAGGCGGCATCTCGTCGTTCGGGGCCTTTGCCACCGGCATGGCCCAGCGCGTGGGGACGGGGAACATCGTGGGCGTGGGGCTCGCGGTCACCGTCGGCGGGCCGGGGGCTGTGTTCTGGATGTGGATCGTGGCGCTGGTGGGGATGTCGACGAGTTTTGTCGAGAATACACTCGCACAGCTGTACAAGGTTCGTGACGCCGACGGCACCTTTCGCGGCGGACCGGCGTACTACATGGCGCGCGGACTCGGCGCGCGCTGGATGGGCGTGCTGTTCTCCGTGCTACTCGTCTCTTCGTTCGGGTTTGTGTTCAACGCCGTCCACGCCAATGCGATGACGAGCGCGCTCAATACGGCGTTCGGCATCAGCCCGTGGATCGCCGGCTTGTTTATCGTCGCCGCCGCGGCGCTGGTTGTGTTTGGCGGCATTCGGCGCGTTGCGCGTTTCGCGGAAATGGTGGTGCCCGTGATGGCGCTGGCCTACCTCGCCGTCGCTTTCGTTGTCGTGGTCCTGCACCTGCCCGAGTTGCCCGGCATCATCGCCCTCATCGTCCGGAGCGCGTTCGGTTTCGAGCAGGCCGCCGCCGGCGGACTCGGCTGGATAGTATCGCAGGCGATGATGCAGGGGGTGCGCCGCGGGTTATTTTCCAACGAGGCCGGCATGGGGAGTTCGCCCAACGCCGCCGCCACGGCGGAAGTCAAACATCCGGCCGCGCAGGGATTCGTGCAGATGCTCGGCGTGTTCGTCGACACGGTCATTATCTGTACCGCCACCGCCGCGATCATTCTGCTTTCGGGGCTTTACCAGCCGGACGGGGAGCTGACCGGCGTGGCGCTCACGCAGGCCTCGTTCGACCTCAAGGTCGGCGCGTGGGGGAGTCCATTCGTGGCAATCGTTCTGCAGTTCTTCTCGTTCACCACCATTGTCGCCAACTTCTATTTCGGCGAGACCAATGTCGTGTTTCTCGCGAGGACCCGCCGCGTGGTGCTGCCGTTTCGACTGGTACTGCTCGCCTGCGTGATGATGGGGGCGGTGGCCACCCTGGAGACGGTATGGAAGTTCGCCGACCTGGCGATGGGTCTGATGGCGCTGGTCAACCTCGCCGCGATCCTGCTCCTCTCGCGCGTCGCCGTCAGGGTGATGCGCGACTATACCGGCCAGCTCGGGCGCGGCGTCGAACCGGTTTTTGACCGCACAAAGTTCCCGGACATCGAAAAGGGGATCGAGAAAGACGTCTGGTAGGCGGTCGGCACGGGGCCTGCGGGCCGCCGCTCCAGTTTACGGTAGCCACGACCGCGGCCGCCGCGGTATCGTCGCCGCATGAGCTCATTTATCGACGCCGCCAACAACATCGTCTGGGCCTGGATGGTCATCCCGCTCCTCCTCGGCGCCGGGCTCTACTTTACTATCCGCAGCCGCTTCATCCAGTTTCGAAACATCGGCCACACGCTCGAGGTGATGCGCCGGAGTTTTCACACCGACCGCGGCGGGATATCGAGCTTCGGGGCGTTTGCCACCGGGCTGGCCGCGCGCGTGGGAACGGGCAACGTGGCGGGCGTGGCGCTGGCCATTACCGTGGGCGGACCGGGGGCCGTGTTCTGGATGTGGCTGATCGCGCTGCTGGGGATGTCGACCAGCTTTGTCGAGAACACCCTCGCCCAGTTGTTCAAGGTACGCGACCGGGGCGGGACGTTTCGCGGCGGGCCGGCGTACTACATGGAACGCGGGCTGGGCGCGCGCTGGATGGGGACGCTCTTCGCCGTGTTTCTCATTCTGTCGTTCGGTTTCGCGTTCAACGCCGTCCAGGCCAACTCGATGACCGATTCGTTGCGAACGGCGTTCGGCGCCAACCGCGCCGTGACCGGCGTCGTCATCGTGATCGTCGCAGCGCTGGTGATCTTCGGCGGCATCCGGCGGATCGCCCGCTTCGCGCAGACCGTCGTGCCGTCGATGGCGATCGCCTACCTCCTCGTGGCGCTGTTCGTCATCGTGCGAAACATCTCCGATCTGCCCGGCATCGGCGCCCTCATTGTGCGCAGCGCGTTCGGCTTCGAGCAGGCGGCCGCCGGCGGACTCGGCTGGATGGTATCGCAGGCGATCATGCAGGGAGTCCGCCGGGGACTCTTTTCCAACGAGGCCGGCATGGGCAGTTCGCCCAACGCAGCCGCCACGGCCGAGGTCAAGCACCCGGCCGCGCAGGGTTTTGTGCAGATGCTCGGCGTGTTCAGCGACACCATCATTATATGTACGTGCACCGCGTCGATTATCCTGCTCTCCGGACTCTATCAGCCCGGCGGAGAACTGACCGGCGTGCCGCTCACGCAGGCGTCTTTGAGCGCCCAGGTCGGCGGGTGGGGGAGCGGCTTTGTCGCCATCATCCTCCAGTTCTTTGCCTTTACCTCGATCGTGGCCAACTACTACTTCGGTGAAACCAGCGTGCTCTTCATCGCGGGCACGCGCCGGGTGCTGGCGCCGTTTCGCCTGATCGTCCTCGGGTTCGTCATGTTCGGGGCGGTGGCGCAGCTCCAGACCGTGTGGACCATGGCCGACGTCTCGATGGGATTCATGGAGCTCCTCACCATCGCCGCCATTCTGCTGCTCTCGCCCGTCGCGATCAAGGTGATGCGCGACTACACCGACCAGCTCGGACACGGCCAGACGCCCGTCTTCGACCCCGACAAGTTTCCCGATATCGGCCGGCGCCTCGACCGCGACGTGTGGTAACGTTGAAACCGTCAGGCGGTTACTACTCCGAACACCTCTCCTGTGAGCGGCTCCGGAAGTGTTACGAGATTGCGCCTCCGCGAGTGAAGCAGTACCTCCAGGCCGAGGTCGATTTTGTCCTGGAGCATATCGAACCCGACGACCGGGTACTCGAGCTCGGTTGCGGATACGGTCGCGCCCTTGCGACGGTGGCTGGCCGAACGAAAGTGACGGTGGGAATCGACACGTCGCTCGACAGCCTGGAAATGGCGGCCACAATCATCAGCGGATGTCACTACGTCGTGGCCGACGCCGGCAGGCTTGCTTTGTCCGGTGATACATTCGACGTCGTATTCTGCATACAAAACGGGATATCGGCGTTCGGAATCGATCGGAGCCGCCTGATCGATGAGGCTGTTCGGGTAACGAAACCGGGAGGCAGGGTGCTGTTCTCGAGCTACTCGGAGGGATTCTGGGAGGATCGCCTCGAGTGGTTCCGGATACAGGCGTCCCACGGATTACTTGGCGAAATCGACGAATCCACAACGGGCGATGGCGTTATCGTTTGCAGGGACGGGTTTCGGGCCGAAACCGTTGCCCGCAACGAATTTGTCCGGCTGGCGGCACATGCCGGCGTCGACGCCGAAATTATCGAAGTCGACGGGTCGGCGCTCTTCTGCGTCGCGCGCAAAGCATCATCCGGCTCGGGATGAGCACGGGGCACAACTGCCACCGAATGTGATAGAATAGGCGACCAATTAGTTACTCGAAAGGCAAGGAGGCTGACTATGGCAAAAGCGCGCGCGAGGCACATCCTGGTGCCGACCCAGGAGCAGTGCGAGGACCTGAAGAAGCAGATCGCAGGCGGTGCCGACTTCGGCGAAGTGGCCAGAAAACACTCGCAGTGCCCGTCGGGCAAGCAGGGTGGCGACCTGGGTGAGTTCTCGCCCGGACAGATGGTCAAGGAATTCGACACGGTGGTCTTCAGCGACGCAGTGGGCAAGACCCATGGTCCCGTGAAGACACAGTTCGGATATCACCTGATCGAGATCGTGAACAGAGAAGACTGAACAAACGACAGAGAAGGAACTCATCATGAGACTGTTACTGTTGAGTAACTCGACGTGCTATCAAAAGCAATACCTCGAACACGCGATGGATGACCTCCGGGACTTTCTCGGTGACTCGGTCAAGAAAGTGTTGTTCGTGCCTTACGCCGGTGTGACGGTGCCGTGGGATGCATACACGGACAAGGTTCGCGAGGTGTACGCGAAACTCGGTTGCGAGATGGAATCGGTGCACGAGGTGCCGGATCCCGTCGCCGCTGTTCGCGACGCCGAAGCCATTGCCGTCGGCGGCGGTAACACGTTTCGCCTGCTCGATCTGTTCTACGATAACAAGCTCATCGAGCCGGTCCGCAAGCGCGTACAGGACGGTTTGCCGTATATGGGATGGAGCGCCGGGTCGAACATGGTGTGCCCGACGATCAGGACGACAAATGACATGCCGATCGTCGAACCCGAATCGTTCAAGGCGCTCGATGTGATCCCGTTCCAGATCAACCCGCATTACACGGACGCGGTACTTCCGCAGCACCAGGGGGAAACCCGCGCCGACCGGATCGCGGAGTTCATCGAGGCCAACCCGGACTATCGGGTGGTGGGGCTTCGCGAGGGCAGCATCCTGCGCGTCGAGGGTATTTCTCTCAAGTTGTTGGGAGAAAAGGACATGCTTCTGTTTCAAAAGGGCAACGAAACGAAGGAGTTCAGCCCCGACGCCTCGATTGACTTTTTGCTGGGGTGACGGCGTAAGTTCCGGGTGGGGCTTTCGACGAATCCAGAAGCGGCCGCGGGTCCGGTCTCGCGGCCGTTTTGCGCCTGGCAAGAAACGGGAAACAGAATATGAAAAAGCTCTTCATTATAGTAGTCGTCGCGATACTGTGCCGGGCTGGTGGACAGGCCGTTGCCGAGGCATCGGTGACCTTCGAGAGCGGCGCGAAACGCGTCGCCCTGATCGAACTGTTCACCTCGGAAGGGTGCAGCAGCTGCCCGGCGGCCGACGAGTGGCTGGCCGCGCTTACCGGCGACCCGGGTCTCTGGAACCGGTTCGTTCCGGTCGCACTCCACGTCGACTACTGGGATCACCTGGGGTGGACGGACCCGTTCGCCGCGCAGGAATACAGCGACCGCCAGCGGCGGTATTCGAGCGAATGGGGCAAGGACACGATTTACACACCGGGGCTCGTCCTTGACGGAAAAGAGTGGCGGACGTGGCGGCGTGACGGGGCGCCACAGCTGTCGAGCGACCGCTCCGCGGGGCGTCTCAGCGTGACGGTGGACGGGGAGTCGGTGCACGCGGTGTTCGAACCGTCGGGTGGTCCCAGTTCGAAGATGAAGGTGTATGTCGCCGTGCTGGGCTTCGGTCTCGCGAGCGAGGTCACGCGCGGAGAAAACGTCGGCCGCACGCTGGAACACGACTTCGTCGCGTTGGGGTTGACGGAAAAGAAAATGGATTTCGACGACGGGCGCCACACCGCGACGCTCGGGCTGCCGCCGGCGGGTTGCGCCGAAGCCAGGAGATACGCGATCGCCGCCTGGGTATCATCTGCCAGAGACGCGGCGCCGCTCCAGGCGGCCGGCGGGTGGCTCGTCGACGGCAACGAATTGACGGAAAACAAGAAGACGGAGGAGGGCGGTATGACGGACAAGATCACCAGGACCGACGAAGAGTGGCGCGAGCTGCTCACGGCGGACCAGTATCGCGTCACGCGAGAGAAGGGCACCGAGCGGGCGTTCACGGGAGATTACTGGGACTTGAAGGATAAAGGCCTCTATCTGTGCGTGGCGTGCGGGCAGTCGCTGTTCACCTCGGAGACCAAGTACGAGTCGGGGTCGGGCTGGCCGAGCTTCTGGCAGCCGATCGACGGAAAGCACGTCGAGGAGGAGAGCGACGACAGCCTGGGTATGGTGCGGACCGAAGTGACGTGCGGCCGTTGCGGCTCCCACCTCGGACACGTGTTCAACGACGGGCCCCGCCCGACGGGGATGCGCTACTGCATCAACTCGGCTTCGCTCAAATTTGTCAAACAGGCGGGCGACAGCAAGGACGACGAGGGAAACGACAAGAAATAGTGGGGCATTTCGGGAAACCGGGATGTCCGGCGGGAGATAACAAAGGGTCGCCGCGCGATGTGCGCAGCGGCCCTTCTCGTGCGCGGTGGCGTCAAATTTGCATTGACCGGTGATCCCCGTAGAGGAGACGATCGTATCGATGGCGACACAGAACCTGAAAAAAATAATCCGCAAAAAACTGCTGCTGCGCCTGGCGCTGGCGTGCCTGGCGATCTCGGTCGTGTTGTCGGTGATCTCCTGGGCGCTCGAACGCGACCGCGTCAGCCAGGTTGTGATCGAGCGAGCGCGACAGTCGGTGAAGAGATTCAACCTCCAGATACTGCCGCTGCTCGACGTGACCGATACGCGCGGCGTCGAGGGGGCGGATCTGTTCGAAGAACTGCGCGAGTTCCAGAAGGGGTCCATCGCCATGCCGGAGGGCAAGTTTGTTCTCGTCTGTTTCTACGATACGCAGGGCGCGGAACTCGTACGGGCTTTCGAAGAGAACTACGAACTCAAGACGCCCCTGGATGTGTACATGGACGGTGCCGGCCGGGAGCGTTCCGAAGAAGGACAGCAGTGGTTCAAGATCGTCCGTATCGAGGGGAAGCCTTTCATCCACGTCTCGGAACCGATGTTTGACAGCGGTGGCCGCCTGGGTGCGTACATCGAGGGGATGTTCGACGTGTCCGAGGAAGAAATCGCGGCGATCAACCGCCGGATGATTCGCAGCGCGCTCTTCGGGATCGGCATCGTGTTCATTACGGCGCTACTGATCTACCCGTTCATCACTTCGCTCCTGGGGCGCCTGTCGGGGCTGACCACGCGGCTCCTCGACGCCAACCTGGAGACGATATCGGTCCTCGGCAGCGCGATCGCCAAGCGCGACAGCGACACCGACGCCCACAACTTCCGCGTGACCGTTTATTCGGCGCGTATGGCCGAGAAGATCGGCCTCGATAGTGAAACGATGCGCACCCTCATCAAGGGCGCGTTCCTCCACGACGTCGGAAAGATCGGTATCCGCGACAACGTGCTGCTCAAACCGGGCAAGCTGACGGACGAGGAATTCGAAGTGATGAAGCGGCACGTCAACCACGGGCTCGACATCGTCGAGCGCTCCGACTGGCTCGACGACGCGCGCGAAGTGGTCGGTTCGCACCACGAGAAGTTCGACGGTACCGGCTACGACCGCGGGCTCAAAGGAGAGGAGATCCCGGTGACGGCCAGGATCTTCGCCATCGCCGACGTGTTCGACGCCGTCGCCTCGAAACGCCCGTACAAAGAACCGTATACCTTCGACGAGACCATGGAGATCCTGGAGGCCGGCCGCGGTACGCATTTCGACCCGCGCATGCTCGATGCGTTTTCGGAGATTGCCCGCCCGCTGTACGACAAATTCGCCAACGCCGACGTCGAGGTCCCCCGCGCGGAGCTGACGGAGATCGTTCGCGGCTACTTCCAGAAAGAAGTAGCCGAGCTCATCTGACCTTGACCGCCGCCGCCGTTTCTGATAACCTGATCCTTAACAAGCTGACCCGCTGAACGCCCGGCCGGAGGCCCGCTTCTCCACCAAGGACCCGGCATCCCCCTCGGCCTCACCGCACCACGGCCATACCTCCGGGCATATGGATTTCCACATTCAAGGAGGTTATCCCCATGCCGGTAAGAAAGCTCAAGGAGTT
>CBDUWU010000168.1:0-7799 GCA_965371015.1 uncultured bacterium
CTGTATTGTCCTGTGGAGTATTATATACATATATTCCTAGTACTTCAATCGGAATAAGAGACCAAAAGGCCTGAATATAGACATGATTTAGTTAATTCAATATATAGCAGGTGGTTAAATCTGTGAAAAAATTCACGTGCCAGGCTTCGAATCTGGATCTGTTGACGGCCACTGGTGTCTTCGTCATGGGGTCCGGTCGAATCGGCCGCTACCTGGCGGGGTTCTGCGGCGTTTTCGTGCTGGCGTGTGTCTCGTACTGGATCGCCAACCAGGCGAACGTCAAGTACTGGGGGTTGAGTTACGCGCTGGGGGCGCCGGGGTTGATGGTTGCATGGATCGTTACACCCCTGGTCGTTGTGTTCATGTACATATTCGGGACACGTGTGCCCAAGATGGCGAACAGGAAACTGGCGATCATTATCGCTTGCGCGACCAGTGTGTGCGGCGTGTCCGCCGCGATCGCAGCGGCGGCCTGGTGCTGCGCAAAAAAGGAGGACCTCACGCTGGCCGTGGGGATGACCCTGATTTGTACCGTATTGATGATGTTCTTTATGCCGCCCGGGATCAAGTGGCTCGAAATGAGCGACGTTCTGGGCGCCGCGTTTTTCGCCTCGGGGTACACGTCGCCCGGTCCCGCGGGTGACGTGTTGCGGCACAACCAGGCCTGTGACATCGACGCGTCGCCTCTCTTTTATACCGAGGTCGAGAACATGCACGAACTGGAGCAGGGGTTGGCCCGAATGACCGGAGGCAGCGGCGAGCCGGACGAAAGCGGTGCAAAAAAAGAATGACGCGCAACTGGAGTAGCGAAACTTTTCACAATCTGCTATGATCTCCAGCGACGAGTCGCCAAACGACGAGTCGGTCGCGGAGACCAGTTACCGGCTATAATGGCACATACCAGCCGACGGGCCGCGGGCCCGGGAGGAGGAGTCAATGTCGACGAAAGAAATCCAGGAACAGATTGTCGATAACATGCGCCGCTGGCAGAAGATCGAGAATAGTGCCGTCGCGTCGACCGGCATGGTGATCGACAAGACTGAAAACCCGATCGTTCGCATCGTGATGGAGATCATCCAGCGCGACTCCCAGATGCACTATCGCGTGCAGGAATTGATCGCCGAGAGTCTCACGACCAAGACTCTGACATTGACGCCGGAAGAACTGACCGACATATGGGAAATGGTCGAGAAGCACATCGAGATCGAGCGGAAAACCGTCGAGCTGGCCGACGAAGCGCTCGGAGCCATTCGGGGCAAGAAGATGGTCGTGCAGGAGTACCTGCTCGAGTACCTGCTCGAAGACGAGAACAAGCACAATCATATTCTCGACTCACTGGCCACCATCAAGAAGGGTATGTACCCTTACGGCTAGACCCATGCCGCATCGCACAATAAAGAAACGGACGTTCCATCGAGGGGTGTCCGTTTTTTTGGATGCGCACTGAATCGGTCGTATTTACAAAAACAGGAATAAAGGAGACAGCACATGGCTGAGTTCGAACCGGCCGCCGGATCCGGCGACCCGATCCAGGCCGATACGCTGGTGGTCGGAGGGGGCATCGCGGGAATGACCGCGGCCATAGAGACCGCCGAGGTTGGCAAACGGGTCGTACTGCTGGAGCGCAATTCGTTCCTGGGCGGCCGCGTAGTGACCTCCAACCAGTATTTCCCCAAGCTGTGCCCGCCGACCTGCGGACTGGAAATAAACCTCAAGCGCATGAGGGCCAACGCGAACGTCAGGATCCTGACCCTCGCCGAAGTGGAAAAGGTGACGGGATCCCCCGGCGATTTCGAGGTGAGGATCCGGTTGAATCCCCGATACGTAAACGAAAAGTGCACCTGTTGCGGCGAGTGCGAAAAAGTATGCGATATCGAGCGTGAGAACGATTTCAACTATGGAATCGACAAGACGAAAGCGGTCTATCTACCGCATATGATGGCTTATCCCAACCGGTATGTGGTGGACCCGGAGTTCGTCTCCGACGACCGGATGAAAAAATGCGCCGACGCGTGCCAGTACGGTGCGATCGAACTCGACATGCAGCCGCAAACGGTCACGCTGAAAGTGGGCGCGGTCGTGTGGGCGACGGGCTGGAAGCCCTACGACGCATCAAAGCTCGACAACCTTGGATTCGGGAAGTATCCCAACGTGATCAGCAACGTCATGATGGAACGCTACGCCGCCGAAAGCGGGCCGAGCGAAGGCAGGATAGTACGGCCTTCCGACGGCGCCGGGATCACGAAGATCGGCTTCGTGCAGTGCGCGGGATCCCGGGACGACAATCACCTGCCGTACTGTTCGGCGATATGCTGCCTCGTTTCGATGAAACAGGCCACGTACATCAGGGATCGGTATCCGGAAGCCGAAATTCACATCTTCTACATCGATGTTCGCTCGCCCGGAAGGATGGAGGACTTCTATACGAAGGTGAAGGCCGACGAGAAGATTTACTTCCACCGTGGCAAGGTCGGAAAGATCACCGAGAATCCACAGAACAAGAACGTGATTCTGGAAGCGGAGAATACGCTGACCGGCAAAATGACAAGAACGGAAGTCGACATGGCGGTTCTCGCGACGGGAATGGTGCCGAACACGGCTGACGGCGCCCTGCCGGTGGATATTCCGCTGGACGAATTCGGGTTCATCGTGCCGGGCGGCGGTAACGGGATCTTCGGCGCGGGCGTCGCCAACCGGCCCGTGGATGTCGCCACGTCCGTACAGGATGCGACGGGTGCCGCCCTGAAAGCCATTACCGCGGGGAGGAGGAGATAATCATGGAAGCAAAAACCGGCGTTTTTATCTGCAAAGGCTGTGACATCGGCAAGGCGATCGACGTCGACAAGTTGACGGAAGTGGCGACCGGCGAGATGAAAGCGAAGTTGTGCAAGTGCCACGACGTGCTTTGCCGGGCCGAAGCAGTCGAATCGATACGCGCAGATGTCTCCTCCGAGGGACTGGACCGTGTTGTTATCGTGGCGTGCTCGCAGCGTGTATTCCCCGAGTTGTTCGATTTCGGGTCAAACATCCTCACCGACCGCACCGCCCTGCGCGAGATGGTTGTCTGGACCCACCCGGCGAACGACGAAGACACGCAGTTGATGGCCGAAGATTATGTCCGCATGGGAATGGTGCGCATGGCGACTACCGAGCCTCCAAAACCGCTCGTCGAGGAGACCAACAGGGAGATCCTCGTCATCGGCGGGGGTATGGCAGGTATGCGCTCGGCGAAGGCCGCCGCGGACGCTGGTTACAATGTCCATCTCGTGGAGAAAGAAGCCCGTCTGGGCGGCTGGGCGACGAAGTATAAAAAGGTATTTCCCAAGAGGCCTCCGTACAGCGAACTGGAAGAGACCGACTGCGGGAAGCTCATCGAGGAAGTCGAAGCCGACGCGGGCATTACCGTTCACAAGTCCACGACCGTTGAGAAAACCACCGGGCAGCCGGGACAGTTCGCCGTTACGCTCCTGAACGGGGGATCGGCGTCGGAAATCAACGTCGGTTCGGTCGTCCAGGCGACGGGTTGGAAGCCGTACGATCCCGAAAAGCTCACTCATCTTGGATACGGCAGCTCGGCCGACATCGTGACGAATATACAGATGGAAGAAATGGTATCCAACGGCGGCATCAAGCGGCTCTCGGACGGAAAGCCGATCGAGAGCATCGCGTTCATTCAATGCGCCGGTTCGCGCGACGAGGATCACCTGCCGTACTGCTCGGCCGTGTGTTGCCGCGTTTCCCTGAAGCAGGCGATGTACGTCCGGGAACAGTACCCGGATGCCAGAGTCTACATCATATACAAGGACATGCGCACGCCGGCGCAGTACGAACGCTTCTACGCCGCCGTCCAGGAGGACGAAGGCGTCTTCCTGACCAAGGGTGACATCGCCGGAGTGACGCCCGGAGCCGACGGAAAGATCACGATCGACGTCGAGGAAACACTGCTGGGCGAAAACATCCGGCTCCAGGCCGACATGGTGGTTCTCGCCGCCGGCATGGTTCCGTCGACCCAGGTCGACGACGAGCCCGCCTCCGCGACCGATGAGGGCGGCGAATCCGGAGCGACCACGGCGGACGGCAAGAAGGAAGCGGCGTCGGCGGAGAAGGGCGCGAAGATCCTCAACCTGAACTACCGGCAGGGCACGGACCTGCCGACGCTGAAGTACGGGTTTCCCGACTCGCACTTCATCTGTTTTCCGTACGAAACCAGGCGTACCGGGATTTTTGCCGTGGGCGGGGTTCGGGCGCCCATGGATCTGGCGACGTGCGACAACGACGCGTACGGTGCCGCAATGAAGTCGATCCAGGCGGTCGAGTCGGTTGAAAGGGGGGCCGCGCTGCACCCGCGCTCGGGTGACACGAGCTATCCAGAGTTCTTCCTGCAGAAGTGCACGCAGTGCAAGCGGTGCACCGAAGAGTGTCCTTTCGGCGCTATCGACGAAGACGACAAGGGAACGCCGTTGCCCAATCCGGCGCGATGCCGCCGGTGCGGCGTGTGTTTCGGTGCGTGTCCGGAGCGGATCATCTCGTTCAAGAATTACACCGTCAACATGGTATCGCAGATGATCAAATCGATCTCCATGCCGGACGAATCAGAGGAAAAGCCCAGAATCCTGGTGTTCGCGTGCGAGAACGACGCACTGCCGGCGATCGAAATGGCGGCCATGAGGCGGCTGCAGCACAACGCCATGCTCCGTATCATCCCGCTCCGGTGCCTGGGTTCGATGCAGTCTGTCTGGGTCGGCGATGCGCTGGCATCCGGATTCGACGGCGTCATGCTGATGGGTTGCCAGAAGGGCGACGACTACCAGTGTCATTTCGTGCGGGGCAGCGAGCTGGCGGAGTACCGGATGGGCAACGTCAAGGAGAAGCTCAAACAACTCGTCCTCGAAGAAGAACGCATCGAAGTCCACGACATCTCGATCGCCGACTACGACAAGATCCCGAAGATCTTCGATGACTTCCTCGCGACGATCGAGTCGGTGGGGCTCAACCCGTACAAGGACATGTAGCCCCGGTGCCGGAAAAATCACGACGGGTCCTTGTCGACCTTCAACTTATTGATACATAATAAAATGCGGGATAGTTTAAAACAGAAGGAAAACCTGACGATAATCGGGGATAGAACTTGGAGATAGTGAATTATTTCACGTTTCACCTTGACAGATAAATGTAAACTGGTTTATAACTAACTTGGTAGTGAAGATGGGCGGGGGGATATCGGCCTTTAACCGATTTATCGATCTTAAGATACAAACTAAATTTTAACTATCACCTTCCGCGGAAATATACCCGGGCGGTTAATAGAATCCAAGTTGGAGGTTTTCGGTCACTCGAGGAGATACGATGTCTGACGCAATGCCAAAAACTCCTATGCTCGACGAGCTTGAAAAGGGGAAGTGGCCCAGCTTCGTCAAGGAAATCAAGATGGCGGCCAAGACGAGCCCTATGTGCAAGGACCTCTTGGGCCAGCTCGAACAATCTTACGATGAAAAGATTGGCCACTGGAAACACGGTGGAATCGTGGGGGTTATGGGATACGGCGGTGGTGTTATCGGCCGTTATTCCGATCTTCCGGAAAAATATCCCAATATCTCACACTTCCATACCATGCGCGTCAACCAGCCCTCCGGCTGGTTCTACAATACTGAATCACTTCGCCAGATTTGTGATATATGGGAACGACATGGCTCCGGGCTCACGAACATGCACGGTTCGACGGGCGATATTATCCTGCTCGGCACGACAACCGATGAGCTGGAACCGGTGTTCGACGAATTGCAGAAGATAGATTTCGATATCGGCGGTTCGGGTTCCGACGTGAGAACGCCGAGTTGCTGCCTGGGCAAGGCCCGTTGCGAGTGGGCGTGCTACGACACCATGCAGGCCTGCTACGACTTTACCCAGAACTACCAGGACGAGATTCACCGCCCCGCATTCCCGTACAAGTTCAAATTCAAGTTTTCCGGATGTCCGAACGATTGCGTGGCGTCGATCGCGCGCGCCGACCTCTCTATCATCGGCACCTGGCGTGACGAAATCCGCATCGACAAGGACGCGGTGGCCGAATACGCCATGACAGGCATGAACATCCAGGCCGATATCGTCGATCTCTGCCCCGGCAAGTGCATCGAATGGGACGGCAAGGAACTCAAAATCGACGACAGCTACTGCCGCCACTGCATGCACTGCATCAACGTGATGCCCAAGGCGCTGCGGCCGGGTACCGATACGGGCGCCTGCATTCTGCTCGGATCCAAGGCTCCTATCGTTGAGGGCGCCCTGCTCTCTTCGGTGATCATTCCGTTCTACAAGATGGAGCCGCCGTACCAGGAATTGAACGATTTACTGGAGCGAATCTGGGATGTCTGGTGCGAGGAAGGAAAGAGCCGCGAACGCGTCGGCGAGTTTATCCAGCGCGTCGGCATGGGTAACTTCCTCGAAGCCATTGAGCTCGATCCAATTCCCGAGATGATCGCTCATCCTCGCGAAAATCCGTACGTCTTCTACGATGAATACTACGAAGAAGAAGACGACGAAGACGAAGAGGAAGAGAAATCATAGGGACAAACACTGCAGACAAGGAATCGAGGTAAAGAAATGGCTGAAGCAATTGAAAGACGGACTGACTACGGTCCTCCGCATTTCGAGAAGTTTTTGCACCCCGTGATCAAGAAGAACTACGGCAAGTGGAAGCACCACGAGGTCCTCAAAGGCGGGGTAATGGTGCACGTCTCGGAAACAGGCGACGAAATTTTCACGGTACGCGCCGGTTCGCCAAGACTCGTATCCATCCAGAAAATCAGGATGTACTGTGACCTCGCAGACAAGTACTGCGACGGGTATCTCCGCTTCACGAGCCGCCACAACGTTGAGTTCATGACGGACAAGAAGGAAAACATCGACCTGCTCATCAAAGAGCTCAACGACATGGGGCACCCGGTCGGTGGCATCGGCAACGCGATCTCCAGCATGGTGCACACGCAGGGCTGGATACACTGCCACTCGGCGGCGACGGACGCCTCGGGCATCGTCAAGGCCGTCATGGATGACGTTATCGAGGAGTTTCAGGGAACGAAGCTGCCCGGAAAGCTCCGGATCGCCCTCGCGTGCTGCCTCAACATGTGTGGAGCCGTTCACTGCTCCGACATCGCCATCCTCGGCGTTCACCGCCGTCCTCCCACGATCAATCACGCCCGGCTGAACAAGACGTGCGAGATCCCGAACGTGACGGCTTCGTGTCCGACGGCGGCCATCCGGCCGGCGACGGTGGAAGGCAATCCGTCGGTGGAGGTTATCGAGGACCTGTGTATGTTCTGCGCGAACTGCTACACCGTTTGCCCTTCCATGACGCTCAACGATCCGCTCAACGACGGCGTGTCGATCTGGGTCGGTGGCAAAGTGTCCAACGCCCGTACCGAGCCGACGTTTTCGAAGCTCGCGATTCCGTTCCTGCCCAACACGCCGCCGCGGTGGCCCGAGGTCGTGGACGCGGTTCGCAACCTGGTGGACCTGTGGGCGGCCAACGCCCGGAATCACGAGAGAATGGGCGAGTGGATCGAGCGCATCGGTTGGCCGAGATTCTTCAAGATGGCCGGCATTGAATTCCAGAAGGAACACATCGATGACTTCAAGCATGCCGGTCTCACATTCAAGAGGTCGACGCACTTGAGTTATTAAGGGGTGTATTCAAATGGCCAAGACAGTCGATGAAATCGCCGAAGCCATGTGCAAATAGGTGACGGATGCGTTCGGCGTCAAAAAGTACAAACCCATGGATCTCACCAAAGCGATGATTC
>CBDUWU010000169.1:0-7760 GCA_965371015.1 uncultured bacterium
CAGGCCGACGTCGTGGCCGTCGATGGGACCGAAGTACCGGAAGCCGAGGTCTTCGAAGAACATGCCGGGCACGACGAGGGTCTTGATGCTGTCCTTTATCTTGCCGGCCAGTTTGCGCGCCTTGCCACCGAGTTTCGGAATCAGGCCGAGCAATTCCCACACGTCCGCTTCTATACGGTTGTACACCTTGCCCGAGGTGACCTTGGTTAGATACGTGTTCAGCGCGCCCACGTTTCTGGCGATCGACATCTTGTTGTCATTGAGAATAACGATGAGGTCCTTCTGGAGAATGCCGGCGTTGTTGATCGCCTCGAAAGCGATTCCGCCCGTCATCGCACCGTCGCCGACGACGGCGATCACCTTGAAGTCTTCGCCATTGATATCTCTCGCCGACGCCATCCCGAGCGCGGCGCTGATGGCCGTGCTCGCGTGGCCGACCCCGAACGTGTCGTATTCGCTTTCGGACCTTTTGGGAAAACCGCTGAGGCCGTCTTTCTGCCGCAGGGTATGAAAGCGTCTGCGGCGCCCCGTGATGATTTTGTGGCCGTACGCCTGATGCCCGACGTCCCACACGATCTGGTCGCGTGGCGCATCGAATACGTAGTGAAGAGCGAGCGTCAATTCGGCAGCTCCCAGGCTGGCGCCGAGGTGCCCGCCGGTCTTGCTCACCTGCTCGAAGATCTCCTCACGAAGTTCGTCCGCCACCGTCGGCAGTTGTTCGACCGAGAGCTTTTTGAGGTCATCCGGGAAGTTGATCTGGTCGAGTAATCTCGCCATTGGGCTCCTTTCGCGCCGGGCGCCGGCATAACGTTACAATACGAGTAGCGTGATGACCGTGCCCAGGACGGCTCCCGAGAAAACATCCATCGGGGTATACGACAGTGCTTTGCGGCTTCTGGCCCATCCTTCGTGCTTCGTGCTCCACCGCTCTACCAGCAGCAGGATCACTTCCTGCTGCCTCCAGTGAGCCGCCTTGACGTTCCACGTGTCGACCATCACCATGATGGTCAGGCAAAACGACAGAGTAAACACCACAGAGTCGAAACCATTCAGAAACCCGACGTATAGCGTCAGCGCGGACGTCGCAGCGCTGTACATATTGGGGCTGCCGTCCGCCTGGACGAATCGTCTATAGTTTACTCTTTTTTCTACTACGAGGAAAGACACCACTTTGATGGTCTGGGCGATAAACGCCGCCAGTATGGCCACCAGCCAGGGTCTTGTCACAAAAAAACCTTCCACCGGCTCCCGCGCGCCCCTCCAGGGGTCACGCCCCCCTTTCCACCATGAAATCGAAAAGGTCGCACATCCGCGCCTCCACGTCACTATCCGCCGAAAAACCCCCACCGGCGAGCAGCTTCCTGGCCGAAACGATGAGACGGGAGGATTCCTCCCGCGACTGTTCGACCCCGACCACGGCCGGATAGGTCAGTTTGTCGGCCGCGGCGTCCTTGCCGGGCGTCTTTCCCAGCTGCTGGCAGTCTTTCTCGCGGTCGAGTACGTCGTCGACGATCTGAAACGCCTCGCCCGCCCGGGTGCCCGCCTCCCGGATCCGCGCGCGTTCGCGGGACCCGGCGCCACCCGCGACGGCGCCAATCTCCATGGCCGCCGCTATCAGACGCGCCGTCTTGTTCGCGTGAATGCGGCGCACCCCTTCCAGATCACCGCTGCTGCCCGACCCGGACAGATCGAGCGCTTGTCCCGTGATCAGCCCCCCGGTCCCGGCCGAGCGCGCCAGAATCCGCGTCATTTCCAGTGCTTCTTCTACCCCGCCACCACCGTGGCGTTCCGGGATGGTCGACACGATCAAAAACGCCAGCGTGAGCAGCGCGTCACCGGCCAGGACGGCCGTCGCCTCGCCGAACTCTTTGTGCGAACTCGGCCTGCCCCTCCGGAAATCGTCGTCGTCCATGCACGGCAGATCGTCGTGTACGAGTGAATACGTGTGCACGCATTCGACCGCGCAGGCGGCGTCGAGCGCCACGTCGCGCGCGTCACCCCCGACGAGGTCGTGCGTCCACAGGCAGAGCAGCGGACGCAGCCGCTTGCCGCCGCCGAGCAGCGACCAGGTCATCGCTGCGCGCATTTCCCGGTGCTCATCCGCCAGCTGGCCCAGAAGTGCATTCAGCCGCGTTTCGACGGCCGTACGATCGCCCTCACTCAGGGAATCGAAGTTCTTGCGTTTCGCGCTACTCCCCACCGTCGAATTCACCTTCTTCGAGATTTCCGTCGGCGTTTTCGACCAGCTGTTTGACCCGGAGCTCGGCGCGGTCGAGGATCTGTTTGCAGTGCTTGCCCAGACGGAGCCCCTCCTCGAATTTGTCGAGCGCGTCCTCGAGCGGAGAGTCTCCGCTTTCCAGGTCGGATACGATTTCCTCGAGTTTGTTCATCGACGCTTCCAGTCCGGCGGGCTCTTCGCCGCCGGGCGTCTTTTTCTTAGACGGCATTTCGTTTCTCCTTCACTTCCGAAACGACGCTGCCATCGGCGAACGTGATGTTGACCGTCCCCGATGCGACAGCGTCGTCGGCTCTCTTGAGCAGCGCGCCGGATCCGGCGTCGGTGCATATCGTGTATCCCCGGGTGAGAATTTCGCGCGGGCTCAGCGCCCGCAGGCGGTCGCTCGCCCTCCCCAGTTCGTTGCGGCGGTCGTCGAGTGTCCTGGCGGCGGCAACGCGCATTCTCTCGGAGAGGTAGTCGAGTGTCTGCATAGCGCTCTCGATCCGGTTCCGTACGCGGCCGAGCGCGTAGCTCCGCAACATCTCGCGCAGACGCGCCGAGCGCAGGCGCAATTGCGTGTCGACGAAACGAGCGAGACGTGCAAGTGCGCTGTCCACTCCGGCCACGACCTCTTCACGCACCGGCGCCACGATCTCCGCCGCCATCGTCGGCGTGGCCGCCCGGACGTCGGCGACAAAATCGGCGATGGTAAAGTCCGTCTCGTGGCCGACGGCGCTCACAACGGGCACGGGACAATCAAAGATGGCGCGCGCCACAATCTCCTCGTTGAAAGCCCACAGGTCCTCCAGACTCCCGCCACCCCGGCCGACGATGACAACATCGATGCCTTGCTTTTTTCCTGCCACATGGAGTGCGCGGGCAATCTCCGGCGCCGACTGGTCGCCCTGTACCCTGACGGGCACGACGTAGACTTGCGAGCACGGCCAGCGTCGTGACAACGTCGACAACACGTCGCGAATCGCGGCGCCCGTGGGCGAGGTCACCACGGCGATCCCCATCGGGTAAACGGGCAGCTCCTGCTTGTGTTCAGGGTCGAAGAGGCCTTCCTTTTCGAGCCTGTCCCGCAGCGCACGAAACGCCTTTTCCAGCTCACCCTCGCCGACCTCCTCGATACCGCTGGCGACGATCTGGTACTGACCATAAGGTTCATAAACGGTGAGACGGCCTCGCACCACCACTTTGACGCCGTTATCCAGGCCATCCTTGAGGCTTGTTTTGAGTCTCCCGGCCACCCCCCGGAAACAAACGGATCGCAGCTGCGAGTCGGCGTCCTTCAGCGTGAAGTAGAGGTGTCCGGACGAGTGGCGTTTGAAGTTCGAGACCTCTCCCAGCACCGACACATCGGAGAATTCACCCTCGACCATAGAGCGGACGAGGGAGTTGAGCCGGGTAACGGTGTAAAGTTCGTCGTCAGCGAACAGCATCGGGAGTTTTCGCCTGCAGTTGGTAAGCATGATAAGTATTGGCCATCAGCGTGGCCACCGTCATGGGGCCGACTCCGCCTGGCACCGGCGTGATGAAAGACGTCCTGGGCGCGACGGCTTCGAAGTCAACGTCGCCGACGAGACGATACCCCTTCTTTGCCGAGGCGTCTTCGACGCGGTTGATCCCGACGTCGACAACGACGGCGCCTTCCTTGACCATATCGGCGGTCACAAAGTGTGGCCGGCCCATCGCCGCCACCACGATGTCGGCTTCGCGCGTGTACGACGCAATGTCGACTGTGCGGCTGTGGCAGATAGTAACCGTCGCGTTGCCGCCGGGACCTTTCAGCGACAGCAGCAGAGCCATGGGCTTTCCGACGATCACGCTGCGCCCGATAATAACCGCGTTCCTGCCGGAAGTCTCGACGCCGTTACGGAGGAGCAATTCACGGATTCCCAGCGGCGTGCAGGCGACAAACCGGGGATTACCTGCGGCAAGACGGCCGAGGTTTTCGGGGTGAAAACCGTCGACGTCCTTCATGGGATCTATGGCGGTGATAGCCTTGTCGCTGTCGATCTGCGGCGGTACCGGGAGCTGCAACAGTATGCCGTTGACGCCGGGATCCTGGTTGAGTTCGCTGAGCAGTCCGAGCAATTTATCCTCGGAGACGTCTTCGGGCAGATGGATGAACCGCGATTCGATTCCGCACTGGTGGCACGCTTTTTCCTTACTCTTGACGTACACCCTGGACGCGGCGTCCTCTCCGATGCGAATGAGCGCGATGGTCGGCCGCCCATCGGTCAGGGCGGCGACCTTGTCTTTGATTTCTTCCTTGGTGATAGCGGCGAGCGCCTTGCCGTCGAGCAGCTGCATCTATTCCTCCACTTTCTCCTGCAGGTGCTGAATGCGGGTTGTTTTACCGGTCTTTTCGTCGATGTCGGCAACGATGTAGTCGCAGCGCAGATCGGTCTTGCAGACTTCGAAACGAACGGGCCGCTGGTTGAGAAACCTCTCGATAACGGCGTCTTTCTTGACCCCGATCACGCCGTCGTAAGAGCCGGTCATGCCGACGTCGGTGACGTACCCGGTACCGCCGGGCAGGACACGGGCGTCGCGCGTGGGTACGTGGGTATGGGTCCCGAGAACGAGCGCGACCCGCCCGTCGGTGTACCACCCCATGGCGATTTTCTCGCTCGTAGCCTCGGCGTGGACGTCGAGAATGACGACGTCGGCTTCCTTCTCAACGGATTCGAGGCAGGCATCGACCCAGCGAAAGGGACAATCGAGGGGCGGCATGAACACACGCCCCTGGACGTTGGCGATGGCGATACGGACCTCCCCGCAACGGGCAAAACGAACGCCTTTGCCGGGTGAATCGCCCGGGTAGTTGCCGGGACGTACGATGTTTTCCCTGGCATCGAGGAGTCCTACGCCTTCTCGCTTGTCCCAGACGTGGTTACCGCTGGTGAAGAACTGGACGCCGTAATCTTCGAGTTCCTCGATGGCGGCGGCGGTGATTCCGAACCCGCCGGCCGAGTTCTCGGCGTTGGCGATGACGAAGTCACCCCCGTGCGCCTCCCGGATCTTCGGAAGAACCGCCGCGACCGTCCTCCGCCCGGGCTTCCCCACCACGTCGCCTATAAATATAATTCTCAAAAATGCATTCCTTGCCGTGCAGCCCGTCGCGGGTCCTGTCACCGGGCTAATTCGATGGCGCGCGTTTCGCGAATAACGACTACCCTGATCTGGCCCGGATAGTCCAGTTCCTTCTCGAGTTTGCGTGAGATGTTGTACGCCAGTTCCGCCGCGCCCTCGTCGTTGACCTGCGAGTGGTTCACCATGATCCGCACCTCGCGGCCCGCCTGGATCGCGTACGCCTTTTCCACGCCCTTGAAGCCGTCGGCAATCTCCTCCAGCTTTGCCAGCCGTTTAACGTACGATTCGAGCGATTCCCGTCGAGCCCCCGGCCGCGCGCCGCTCACCGCGTCGGCCGCGCCCACGATGGGCGTGTACAGGGAGGTCGCCTCGACATCGCCGTGGTGAGCGCGTACCGCGTTGATGATCTCCTCGGTTTCGCCGTATTTTCTCGCCAGATCGGCGCCGATTTCCGTGTGGGACCCCTCGGTCTCGTGCGATGCGACTTTGCCGATATCGTGGAGCAATCCGGCGCGTCGAGCCACCTGTTCGTCGAGGTTCAATTCCGCCGCTATGATGCCGGCCAGATACGCGACTTCCATCGAGTGGTTGAGACAATTCTGGCCATAGCTCGAGCGGTACTTCATCTTACCGACCATGAGCACCATTTCCGCGTCCATGCTGTTGATCCCCAGGTCCAGGCAGGCTTGCTCGCCCGTTTCGCGGATCTTATCCCCGATCTCTTCCTTCGTCTTGCCCACGACCTCCTCGATCCGTCCAGGGTGAATGCGGCCATCCTGGACCAGCTTGGTCAGCGAAAGCCGTGCGATTTCCCTGCGCACAGGATCGAAACCGGAAATGATCACTGCTTCCGGCGTATCGTCGATGATGACATCCACGCCCGTGGCCATTTCGAACGCGCGGATATTGCGTCCCTCACGGCCGATGATCCGCCCCTTCATGTCGTCGGACGGAAGGTCGACGACAGACACGGTCGTTTCCACGGACTGTTCGGCCGCGTACCGCTGGATAGCGAGCACGAGGATCTTCTGCGATTCACGTTCCGCTTCCCGCTCGGCGGTTTCGCGAATCTCGCGTGCGCGTTTCGCAGCGTCCAGCCGAGCCTCGTCTTCGAGGTTTTTCAGGAGGACCCGCTTCGCCTCTTCCTTGCGCATACCGGCTATCCGTTCTAGTCGAACGTTCTGCTCGGCAATCAGGTGGCTACTTTCGACGAGGCGTTCGTCGAGCCTGTTCTCCTTGGTCTCCAACGCCTGGTTCTTTTCGGTCAGGGTCGCTTCCTTGCGGGTCAGAAAGTTCAACTTCCGTTCGAGGTTGCTCTCTTTTTCGCTCAGCTGTGTTTCGAGGGACTTGAGGGATTCCTTCCTGTCCTTGCTCTCCTCCTCGAACTGGACCTTCATCTGGAGGAATTTGTTCCGCGACTCCAGATCCGACTCTTTTTTCAGGTTTCCCGCCGTCTTGCGGGCGTCTTCCAGCATCGACGTGCTCAGTTTTGTCGCTTCTCGTACGCGCGATGCCGCTATCCGGCGGCTGAACAGGTACCCTACCAGGTAACCGAACGCCGCGGCCAGGATGCCGATCGCCAGTGGCAACCAATTGACGCTCATTGCAGTTCCCCCTGTGGCTGCACCGGGTTCCGGCGCCAATGCGCCGATGTCACCGCAGTGGGTTTGATTTTTCAGCTTCAGGAATAGACAGAGATCAATCGAACGCATCCACCTGGTTCGGCCGAAGTCATACGGGAGAGAATATAGTGGAGGGATAAAATAAAATTCCCCACGCTATGTCGTGTGCAAGGGAATCGGTGAACCATCGGTTCACGTGGTTACCCTCACGAAAAGTTTTGTCTTCCACTCCCGAAAGAGCGGCATGACAGCACAGTTCGAATTGGGCTTCCCTGGCTAAGGTGTTGGCTCAAAAATTACCTTAACATCACGAACATGGTAGGGAATTTCAAGTATTATAACCGATCGCAGCATTCGGCTGCAATCGTTTTCCATGCCGTAAACAGGTCAATCTCCGGATTGTAGATTTTGATCAAGAATACTGATCAGTTTGTGCGCTTTCTGCTCGATGTCGGTTTGCACATCGACCGACTGTTTCCTTTCCTGAAACAGTTCGTCGGCGATATTCAGTGCCGCCAGTATTGCCAGTCTGTCCTGGGACGGCAAAGATGATCCGGCAGATACCTCTCTCATCTTCTTGTCCACGTAACCGGCCACTTCCTGGATATACTGTTCGTCGGCAACGCCTCTGATCTTGTATTCGCGCCCAAATATTTCAACTGTTGTTGCGTTCTTTTCTATCATTTGGGAATAACCTTCAATCCGAAGCCAAAGTCATTCAACACCTCGAGAGCCAGCCCTTCGAAAGCACACTAGAGTTGCAGTTCTCCGAACTTCTCCAGCATGTGATCGATCTTCTTCCGGACTTCCTCCCTATT